>QIKG01000259.1 GCA_003232965.1 Oceanospirillales bacterium | reverse complement strand
AACCCCTGGTAGCTGGCTTTGTTCATCTTCCTTATGCAGATAGTAGCGCTTTCGAACAAGCCATCAGCGACAATCCTGAGTTGGTGGCGATACTGCTCGAACCCATTCAGGGCGAAACCGGTGTAGTTGTACCACCCGCAGGGTACTTTAAGAAGCTTCGCGAACTCTGTGATCAGCATAATATTTTACTGATTTGTGATGAAATCCAAGCTGGTCTGAACCGTACCGGAAAGTGGTTTGCCCACCAGCATGAAGCGATTGTCCCAGATATTATTACCGTTGCCAAAGCACTGGCCAATGGTATTCCTATTGGTGCCTGCCTCGCCCGTGGCAAGGCTGCAACAGCATTCAGTCCAGGCAATCATGGTTCAACTTTCGGTGGTAATCCGCTGGCTTGTCGTACCGCCTGCAGCGTTTTAGATATTATGGAGCGCGATCAGATAGGCAATAATGCAAAAACGATGGGTGATTGGCTGCAGCAGCAATTCAAACAACTGCTGGCCAATGATGCCAAAGTGCTGGATATTCGTGGAACTCGACCGCAGTGCCATTCCTGTGCGTGATGCAGCACTGGCTGAAGGTGTGTTAATTAATGTTACCCATGAAACCATCATCCGCTTATTACCGCCGTTGATATTGGATCAAACTGAGGCTGGAAAACTAGTGGAAACCGTTACTCGACTTATCATCGAGCTGAACTAAGTAGGTGGCCAATTAAGTCAGGCCTCTATTTTGCTTTCCGTTGAACCCAGTTTTCTACACGCAAGCCAGAAACACGCTCAAATTCACGCACATTATTGCTTACAACGATCAAGCCTTCGCTTCTAGCATGACCCGCTATGTGTAAATCGTTAACCCCAATTGTCATTCCTTTAAGTTCTAAATCGGCTCGAATATCACCATAATGAGCGGCGGCTTTATTGCCGTAGTCCATAACCTCAAGACGGGATATGAAATTTTCAACATTATTGCGGTTTTTCTCTATAAATTTGCTCTTCTCAACCCCATGAAGTAATTCTGCAAGAGTAATTGAACTGATACAAATTTGACCTGTGTGTTGGTTGAATATTTCGAGCATTTCAATTGGGCGGCGCTTAATGACATAGATAGCTATATTGGTATCGAGCATATACTTCAACACTACAGAGACTCTCTATCGGGCTGCTCCTGAGAGGCTCTAGTGGTCAAAAAATCATCGCTTACCCTATCTTCAGAAAGAAAATAACTATCCCAAGTATTTTCAACAGGCGTTAATATGCGCTCTTTTCCCAAGACTCGAACGGTGACTTTTTTTACATTATCCGGAAATCTTGTTTCAGCGGGAAGCCTTACCGCTTGAGTTCTATTGTTTACAAAAACAGAGCCAGTAGCCATTTAACACCTCGTTATTTATGCTATATACCTATTGTATATACTTAGAGGTATATTGCAAGTGTATATAGCTGTTTATTGCGGCTCCGTTAATACCTAGCGCGTCACTCCCGCGCAGGCTGGGTTCTAGTAGGCTGTTGAAAACACAAGATTCCGGCCTACGCCGGAACGACAAGAAAAGAGGTGCGATTCTAATTATGCTAGAGCTGCAATCGCGGCCTGAACGACAGGGTTTTTCACTTTGCTGAAGGCATTCAGCTTGTGCCGCATATCATCCCAGTTTTCAGCACAGATGGTGGTGTGTCCGAGTTTGCGCCCTGGTCTTGCCTGCTTACCATAATCATGTAAGTAGATACCTGGTAATTCCAGCAACTGTCCATGATCGGGTATTTCCCCCAGCCAGTTGAGCATTACAGATACCTGTTGGCTTTGAGTTGAGCCTAGAGTCCGGCCAGAAATAGCACGGATATGATTTTCAAACTGTGAACAAGCCGAGCCTTCAATCGTTAGATGACCGGAATTATGTACCCGGGGTGCAATTTCATTTGCGACTAAGTGCCCATCGCAGTTAAACAACTCTAGGGTAAGCACACCAACATAGTTAAAGTGTTCTAGAATGCGCCTGACCAGAGCTTCGGCTTGCTGTTGTAGCTCGGCTGCATACCAGGGTGAAAAACTCACCGCAAGAACGCCTTGTAAATGAATATTCCAGCTCATGGGATAATACACAATATCCCCATTTTGTGCGCGGGCGGCAATCATTGAACCTTCGTTGTTAAAGTCGACAAATGCTTCCAGAATCAGGGGGTAGTCGCCGAGTTTATGCCAGGCACGCTCCAGATCTTCAGGCACTTTGAGCAGCACTTGCCCTTTACCATCATAGCCCATGCGCCGGGTTTTCAATACCGCCGGATAGCCAATTTTTCCGATTGCAGCAAGCAAATCTATACGGCTATTGACCTCTGCAAAATCTGCCAGCGGAATATCTAGCTGTTGTAGCAATTGTTTTTCTGCGAGTCGGTCCTGGCATGCTTTTAGAGCATCGACACCGGGATAAACCGGTAGCTTTTCCTGTAACTGCAGTACCGCTTCGACATCCACATTTTCAAACTCATAGCTGGCGATATCAGCCGTTGCTGCTAACTGACTTAAAGCTGCTGGATCAGAATAATCGGCCACCAGCAGATCACCACTTTTACCCGCACAGGAATCGGCATTAGGATCTAAAAAAGAGAACGAATCGCCCAGTAATTGACCGGCATCTGCCATCATCATGGCCAATTGGCCGCCACCTAAGAATGCAATCTTCATAGGCTTAGGTGCGTGGGTCGGGCTCGGCAAGCACACTGTCGGTACGGGCTTTGCGGAAATTTGTTAGTGCTTGGTGTATTTCTTCATCATGCAAGGCCAGAATGGCAGCAGCCTGCAATGCCGCATTGATTGCACCGGCATCACCAATGGCGAGTGTACCGACGGGGATACCCGCGGGCATTTGCACGATAGATAACAATGAATCCATGCCTTTCAGTGCACGGGACTGTATCGGCACACCGAGCACAGGAAGCAGCGTTTTTGCAGCTACCATACCCGGTAAGTGAGCGGCTCCGCCGGCACCAGCAATGATGACATGCAATCCTCGCTGAGCCGCATTTTCGGCATATTCAAACAATAAATCCGGGGTGCGATGTGCAGAAACCACACGAACCTCATACCCCACACCGAGGTCATCAAGAGTTTCAGCCGTTTTACTCATGGTGGGCCAGTCGGACTTTGAGCCCATGATGATTCCAATTACTGGTTTTTTGGCCATTTGTTTTACCTGTTTAAATAAAAGGTACAGCCCTTGAAAGGCCGCTAATCAAACATCTATTTTACCAAACTCTTAGACAAAGGGTCTAACATCCCTTATCAATGCTTGCCACGATATTCTTTTTCACCTGCAGTGACTGCAATCGGCATGCGGTTTTGCGGTGGTGGAAGCGAACAGGTGGAGTATTCGGTAAACGCACAGGGCGGGTTGTAAGCCTTATTGAAATCAATAATCACGCGACCGTTCTCAGCTAATTTGGTATAGATAAATCGGCCGGCACCATAGGTGCCACGACCATTGGTACGGTCAGCAACAATAATAAAATACTTATCATCCTGAACCAGTGCAAGCAAGCTGTATTGCACACCGTCTTTTTCAAACTCAAGGGTACCCGCCAAAGGCGAATCATCAAGTTGACCGAGTACATTGCTAATCGGAATAGTGGCACCTTCAGCAGCTGGGGTGAATTTCGCATTAAATTTCCAGCTTTCCTCGACCGGGTAATAATCCAACCCTGCAAAATCAACCCTTACAGGTGATTGGCTGTCTTTAACCCTGAGAGCATAAGAACCGCGTTTAATCACAAAAAACTGGGTAGTGCCGGAAATCACTATATTCGGCTCGCCATTCACATCTGCGATTAACTGCACTTCATCTACTCGCTTACCATCGACTGTAACCTGATCACTGGCGGCAACAAAGCGGATTGAATCACCATCTAGAAAAACAGTGCCCCACTGCGAGGGACCTGATTTAAGCACAATATCGTTGCTTGCAGCTGAGCCAATTTTATTTTCACCCGGCTCTAGCCACAATAACCCCACCAGGCTAAGCCAACCAAAAGGTTCTTCCAGTCTATCAATACGCGCCTGTTTCCAGCCGGCGACATCTGCCGCATGATCATATGGCATTGTAACTTCAGGGGTATCCACTGGACTTTCCTCGGGTAATGTCGAACAAGCAGCAAGCAAGCTCAGCAGGACCGTAACGGCAATAATTTTGAAACTTAAAAGAGTGGGTTTATTCATTCGTTTATTACCTGTCCGTTAATTTTTTACGCTAATTTTTTGTAGCGCACATTCAAATTTTACGAGCGTCCGTAAACATCCTCGAAGCGTTCAATATCATCTTCGCCAAAGTAATCGCCGGTTTGAACTTCGATCAGGTGCAAGTCTTCATCTTCAGCATTTTCCAATCTATGCATAGTATCAACCGGGATGTAGGTTGATTGATTGGCTTTAAGCGAAAATTCTTTATCACCTACCCTGACTTTTGCAGTTCCTGCAACCACTGTCCAATGCTCTGAGCGTCGTTGATGGCGTTGCAATGACAAGATACAGCCCGGCTTAACCACCAACCGTTTTACCTTACAGTCATTAGCATCCTCAAGCACGGTAAAATACCCCCAAGGCCGGTGTACGGTTTTATGGAATATCGCCGACTCATGTTGCTGTAAATTCAGTTGGCTAACTACCTGTTTAACTTCTTGGGAGTGCTCGGCATCACTGACTAAAACGGCATCACCGGTATCAATAATAACCAAATTATGCACGCCGATGGCAGCCACTATTCGGCCTTCATCACTCTGCACAAAGCAATCGCTACTGTCTATCATTATGCCTTTGCCACGAATGCGATTGCCGGTGGCATCGGATTCGTAAAGCTCCCGGATCGCCTTCCATGAGCCTATATCACTCCAGCCGAAATCGCCGGACACCATGGCGCAGTTTTCAGCCGCTTCCATAACCGCATAATCAATCGAAATTGAGGGGCAACGGGAAAATTCTTCCGCTGGAAGCTCAACTAATTCATCTTCTGGTTCGATCGCTGACCAAACCTCCAAGGCGCTGTTATAGACATCCGGGGCATGGGTTGCCAATGCCTGCAGAATATCGTTTACCCGAAACAGAAACATTCCGGAATTCCAGCGGTAGTCACCGGAGTCTAAGTATTTTTGCGCGATTTCCAGGTCCGGTTTTTCTTCAAAAGCTGCTAGTTTATAACCGTTACTATCAGCGATTTTTTCCCCATGTAGTAGATAACCATAGCCTGTTTCGGCATGCGTGGGGTTTACCCCGAAGGTCACCAGTTGACCATTATCAGCTATTTTTTCTGCTTCATCTACCGCTGTCTTAAAGGCTTTTTGATCTGCAATCAAATGATCTGCAGGCATCACCAACATCTTAGTTTCACCGCCGTATTCCGCCTGCAAGCGCAATGCAGCTAATGCAATTGCTGGGGCGGTATTACGGCCAAAAGGTTCAAGAATGTATTCGTAGGTAATACCGGCTGTAGTATTTTTCAGGTATTCATCACGGGTTAAGAAATAATAATCCCGACTGGTGACTGTCAATACTACTGAGGAGCCTGTAACCGCCAACGCTCTGGCCAAGGTTTTTTCCATCAAAGTTTCATTATCAGCCAACTTCATAAAAGGTTTTGGATGTGCCCGCCTGGAAACCGGCCATAAGCGGGTGCCGGCCCCACCGGACATAATAACGGGTATTAGCATGCTTCTTCTCCTCTTTGGAACACATCACTTTTGAAGTTAGAATGTAACAAAACATTTATGCCGCTTTAGCTTAAATCTTCACTGTGGTTTCGCTGGATGCCTGCCAAACAATCATCCAGCGCACTACTAAAACTCTTCTGTTGAATCCCGAATACCCGTTCTATTTTTTCGCAATTCAGCACCGAATACAAAGGTCGTTTTGCAGGCGTTTGAAAGACACTGCTATCGACCGCTATTACCTCAGGAATGCTCTCAATTAAGCCGATTTCATGCGCGCGTGAAAAAATTCGTTCGGCAAATTCACACCATGCCAGCGGCTGGTCGTCAGTGTAATGGTAAACCCCTGATAAGTCTTTACCTTCTGCCAACTGTAGTCGTTTTAGTATTTCTATGGTGACCAATGCTACATTTTCGGCCAGAGTCGGGCAACCGCGTTGATCATCAACAACCTGAAGCTGGTCGCGGCTCACCGCTAATTGCAACATAGTGCGAACAAAATTCTTGGAGTGACTGGAATACACCCAGGATGTACGAATAATAATATGTTTGCAGCCGCTGTTTATGATTGCATTTTCACCATCCAGCTTACTCTGTCCGTAGACACTAACCGGCCCGACACTATCATCCTCATACCATGGCAGGGTATTTGTGCCGTCAAATACATAATCAGTTGAATAATGAAATAATAAGGCCTGGTTCGCTGCAGCCCACTCAGCCAGTATTTGCGGAACTACAACATTAATCGCATTCGCCGGTCCCTGTTCGGTTTCAGCAGCATCTACCGCCGTCCATGCAGCCGTATTGATGATCAGGTCAGGTTGCAGCTTATCCAAAATTCGCAACAAAGCACCACGATCGGTTAAATCCAAAGAAAATACTTGATGCTCATCTGCTGGGGTGTTGTGGTCAGTGGCATAAAGTCGGCCGTGGGCTAATAAGCGTTGGCGTAGCTCCTGACCTAGTTGACCGAGGCAGCCGGTTAATAAAATTCTCATATACACATCTCCGGCAGTTTACCTGGGGGTATATCGACAATGTTAGGTGCGGCTGTATCTTTTGCAGATAACGAAACCGACTCCAGCGGCCATTCAATGGCGATTGCCGGATCATTCCAGGCGATTGCCGCATCTGCTGTATGCAAATATTCGCGACTGCAGGCATAGGCCAACAACACCGTTTCGGAAAGACTGATAAACCCGTGTGCGAAGCCTTCCGGAATATAGAGCTGATGGTGATTTTCATCTGACAACTCCATGCCTACCCATTTTAAGTAATTCGGTGAGCCACGCCTAATATCAACGGCAACATCATAGACCCTGCCCTGCAACACCTGCACAAGTTTTGCCTGTGGCTGTGGCCATTGATAATGCAAGCCTCGTAAAACACCCCTGGTCGATTGCGACAGATTAGTCTGACTGAAGTCGACATCAATACCCTGTTCGACATAGCTGCTGCGCTTCCATGTTTCCATAAAATAACCGCGCTCATCGGCAAAAACTTGAGGTTCAATCAGCATCACTCCTGGCAGAGAAGTTGCGGTGATTTTCACTGGGGAATATCCTGAGTAAGCACCTCAAGTAGATACTCGCCATAACCGCTTTTGCGCAAGGGTTCAGCTAAACGAATTAAATGTTCTGTGTCGATCCACCCACTGGTATAGGCAATTTCTTCTGGACAAGCAATTTTCAGCCCCTGCCGGGTTTCAATGGTTTCAATAAAACTGGCGGCCTGTTGTAAGGACTCATGAGTACCGGTATCCAGCCACGCCATGCCCCGCCCGAGGCGCTCAACGGCCAATTGACCGATATCCAGATAACAGCGATTCAAGTCGGTAATTTCCAACTCACCACGCGATGAAGAAGTCACAGACCTGCTGGTCATAAAAATACAAACCGGTAATGGCATAGTTGGATTTTGGCTGTTCGGGTTTTTCCACCACACTAAGCACATTACCATCAGGGTCGAATTCAACCACTCCGTAGCGTTCGGGATCACGCACCCAGTAACCAAATACAGTAGCCCCGGAAACCTGTTGATTTGCTTGCTTGAGGCGCTCACGCAAACCGCCACCGTAATAAATATTATCCCCAAGAATTAAACAGGAAGGCCGGCCATTGATAAACTCGCGGCCAATTTGAAAAGCCTGCGCCAGTCCTTCGGGTTTTTCCTGAACCGCATAATGGAGCTGTATGCCCCATTGCGAGCCATCACCGAGCAATTGTTTAAACATAAATTGTTCATGCGGGGTGGTAATCAACAAAATATCCCGAATACCGGCCATCATCAGCGTAGTTAAAGGATAATAAATCATCGGCTTGTCGTACACCGGCAATAATTGCTTGCTCACCACTTGGGTCAGTGGGTACAGCCGGGTACCGCTGCCGCCAGCTAAAATAATTCCGCAACGGGAGTTTGCTTGATTCATTGTTCTGTTCCCTCTGTTGCAAGACCCAGGCGTTCGCCTCGATAGGAACCATCTTGCACCCGCTCGACCCAGCTTTCATTGGCGAGATACCACTCGACAGTTGCACGAAGACCCGCGCTAAAATTGGTTTGCGCCTCCCAGCCAAGTTCTGTTTGTATTTTACTGGCATCTATCGCGTACCGGCGATCATGTCCCGGGCGGTCGGCAACGAAGCGAATTTGCTGCTTGCGAGAGATGCCATCCGCTGGCGGGCGTAGTTCGTCCAAAAGTTCGCAGAGTGTATGTACAACTTCTAGATTGGTTTTCTCGGCGTTACCACCAATATTGTAAGTTTCTCCTGGCACCCCGCGATTTAAAACCGCTTCAAGAGCGCCGCAGTGATCCTCAACAAACAACCAGTCACGAACCTGCAGACCATCGCCGTAAATCGGTAATGATTTGCCCGCAAGCGCATTCAGCATAATCAACGGGATTAATTTTTCCGGGAACTGAAATGGTCCATAATTATTCGAACAGTTTGAAGTCAACACCGGCAAACCATAAGTATGGAAAAATGCCCGGACTAAGTGATCAGAAGCAGCTTTTGAGGCGGCATAGGGTGAGTTTGGAGCAAATGCTGTAGTTTCACTAAAAGCACCCTCTTCACCTAGGCTACCGTAGACTTCATCGGTTGAGATATGCAGGAAACGAAAATCGCGCTGTTTTGACTCTGTCAGATTTTTCCACCAGGCTAAACTGGCCTCAAGCAAACTTAGCGTGCCGAGTACATTGGTATTAACGAATTCTGCCGGGCCGTCAATTGAGCGGTCAACATGGCTTTCTGCGGCAAAATTAACCAGCGCATCCGGCTGATATTTTTCCAGCAAAGAACTGATCAGTACCTGATCACGGATATCGCCGTGCACAAAGATGTGATTCGGATCTTGGCTTACCGCCGACAGCGTATCTAAGTTGCCGGCATAAGTTAAGGCATCAAGATTTACTATCTTGGTATTGCCCTTAGCCAGCAGACCCAGAATAAAATTACCACCGATAAATCCGGCACCGCCGGTAACTAATAATGTGTTCAGCATTGCTTAATACTTCTTAGAAAGGTATATCGTCTTCGAAATCATCTGCTTGTGATGGCTGTGGTGGTTGCTGAGCCGCCGCTGGTTTCTGTGAAGGAGGTGCTGCTGGTCGACCACCGCCGCTGGAATTATCACCACGGCTACCCAACATTTGCATTTCGTTACCTACAATTTCTGTGGTGTAACGGTCTTGACCATTTTGGTCCTGCCACTTTCGTGTCTGGATTTTACCTTCGATATAAACTTGGGAACCCTTACGCAAGTATTCACCGGCAACTTCAGCCAGGCGGTTAAAAAACACCACCCGATGCCACTCTGTGCGTTCTTGTTGTTCTCCGGTTTGTTTATCTTTCCAGCTTTCAGCTGTTGCAACCGTAATATTGGTAACTGCTGAACCCGATGGGGTATACCGAGTTTCAGGGTCTTTACCCAGATTACCAACAAGGATGCATTTATTAACTCCGCGAGCCATATTCTTTCTCCAAATTCTAAATTGTAATATTCCTGCAGTAGCGCGCTGGCAGGCTACAAATATCTGTTCACAGGGCTATTCTAAGCCACCCCTGCGCATTGAATATTCAGAGCAGAAGTGTAGCATATCTAAAGCTTTTATAAGCACGGAAAGTGCCGACTCCTGAACACTAGTTTATCTGCTTCAGCCTCTGGTTTTCATACTTATAGCATAGGCAAGCAAAACGGTAAATGAACAAAAAACTGGTCAGCCGTGTAACCACCTATTACTTTGCTAGGCTTACCCACCTCTACTAAAATTAAAACCTCTGCCGGAAACAGCGCCTCAAGCAAGTTGAAGTTAATAAATTACAGCCTCGAGGCGAACTAAACCAGTGGTATACCACCTGATAAAGTGCAGGTAATCACCGCGCTAGAGCGTAGTAACAAATACCCACCCCATAGACAAACCAGCTGCAAAAGCCGGTAGATATTCGATTTTATGTAAGATTTTTTACGACGAGCCCGAGAAATTGGCGAGACTTGAGCAATAGCTGAAAGTTTTAATCTTTGTCAACCATTGTGAATAGACATTGAGATATCTAATTTTTAGGTCACACTGTGCTGCAGGAGTTTTGCGTAAACATCCTGCGCCCGTGAACACATTGCCTTGTATTGTGGCGGAATTTCAAGTATTGCCAGTGCTTGTTCCGCCTGCGTTTCAAACCCGGTTGATTTTCCTGGTTCACCCCGTATCTACTCTTGAGTTGCTGTCATAGTCATACCTTTATTGCTGCTGCCGCAACATTCCAGTTCATGCGCTGTCTGAGTCGTTTTTTACTTTGCCAACCGCAAAGGCGCAAATAGATCGCAGATATCCGTATAATAGTAGTCTTGGAATTATAATAATCGTCAGGGAAACATGGTGTCAGCCAATCTGAATCCGTTAAAGAATGCCAGCACGATTGACAGTATTCATTTGCTGGTCGCAGATGATATGCGCATTCTTGATCAGGCTATACGCACGCACCTGTCATCAGATGTTGCTCTGATCAATCAAATTTCCGAATATATTATAGCTTCAGGCGGAAAGCGTCTGCGACCTATGCTGTTAATTCTGGCAGCTCGTGCCTGTGGCTATAGCGGCGATCAACATACTTTATTGGCCGCAATCATTGAGTTTATCCATACCGCTACCCTATTACACGATGATGTTGTGGATGAGTCTGAGCGTCGCCGCGGAAAACCTACCGCACATGCGGTATTCGGCAATGCCGCCAGCGTTTTGGTAGGTGACTTTCTGTATTCACGCAGTTTTCAGATGATGATTGAAATTGACTCGATGCGGATTATGCAAATTTTATCTTCAACCACTAATACCATTGCTGAAGGTGAAGTTCAGCAACTGCTTAACATTGGCGACCCGGAAATCGATGAAGCCACATACATGGAAGTCATTAGTAACAAAACCGCAAAACTGTTTGAATCGGCCTGTCAGTTGGGCGCGGTTATTAGTAATCAAGATAAGGCTACTGAAATGTCGCTGATGCAATTTGGCGGCCAGCTTGGACTGGCATTTCAAATTACTGATGATTGCCTGGATTACGAAGCCGACAGTGAAACTTTGGGGAAAAATCTCGGCGATGACCTCGCCGAAGGCAAGCCGACACTGCCATTAATCTATGCCCGCGCGCGCGCCAACAAAGCGCAACAGGATTTTCTGGATAGCGTCATTCGAGAGGGTAATATTGATGAACTTCCACGGGTGCTGGAAATCATCCGTGAAACCAATGCCCTCGACCTGGCACATCGCCGCGCCGAGGAAATAAGTGTAGCAGCAGCTGCATGCCTAGATACCCTACCCGATAATGTCTACCGTCAGGCAATGCTCGATATCTGCAGCCACGCCATCAACCGCAACCGCTAGTGCGCATTTATGCCCACGCAACATAAGTTACAAATATCCCGGACATGAATTTTGGCTGATTGGGGTTTTTACGCGTGGGCATAAATGCCCACCCTACCAAAAAACTCGTGATACCCGGCCGCAACAAATACAACATCCGTAGGGTGGGTATTTATGCCCACGCAATATAAGTTACAAACATCCCGGACACGAATTTTGGTTGATTGGGGTTTTTACGCGTGGGCATAAATGCCCACCCTACCAAAAAACTCGTGATACCCGGCTGCAACAAATACAACAAGCGTAGGGTGGGCATTTATGCCCACGCAACATAAGTTATAAATATCCCGAACAC
>QIKG01000186.1 GCA_003232965.1 Oceanospirillales bacterium | reverse complement strand
GTGGCACAGGCTGCCATGGATAGCGGTGTGGCAACTCGACCGATTAAAGACATGCAGGCGTATAGAGAAAAACTCAGTCAGTTTGTTTATCGCACCGGATTATTAATGAAGCCGGTGTTCGATGCAGCTCGTAAAGACCCCAAGCGAGTGGTTTTTGCTGAAGGTGAAGAGCCGGTGGTTTTACGGGCGGTGCAAACATTGGTGGACGATAATATGGCAATCCCGCTGCTAGTGGGCAGGCCTGCTGTAATTGAGCAACAAATCGAAAAATTGGGTTTGCGGATTCGCCAAGGTGTAGATTTTGAAATTACCAATCCGGAATCAGATCCACGGTACGAAGATTATTGGAGACACTACCACCGCATAATGCAACGGCGCGGCGTATCGCCAGATACTGCGCGGGCAATAGTGCGTACACGCAGTAGTGTAATTGCCGCCTTAATGGTAGAGCGCGGTGAGGCGGACGCACTTATTACCGGCACCGTGGGGCGCTTCCAAAGAAAGCTGGATTACATTATTGATGTGTTGGGTAAAAGCCCAGGCAATAACACACTGGCATCGGTAGCGGTACTAAGCAGCGAGCATGGTGCTGTGTTTATCGCAGATAGCCATGTGAATGAAAATCCGGATGCGGAAATGATTGCGGATATTTGTTTAATGGCGGTGGATAAAGTTCGCCTGTTTGGAATAACCCCGAAAGTTGCGCTGATATCACACTCTACATTCGGTTCGCATCAGGACGAAAGTTCATCCAAGATGCTCAAGGCCCTGGAAATTATTCGCCAGCGCGCCCCGGATTTAGAAGTCGATGGTGAGATGCCGGCTGATGTGGCATTATCACCGGATTATCGGCAGCTTATTTTTCCGAACAGTCGTCTTAGCGGCCGAGCAAATTTACTGATTATGCCAAACCTAGACGCAGCACATGTTGGGGTAAACCTGACCCGAATAATGACTAACTCGGTTAGTATAGGGCCGATCCTTATGGGCAGCGCGAAACCCGCCCATGTGCTCTCGCCATCGGCCACCGTCAGGCGGGTGGTAAATATGACTGCAATTGCGGTAGTGGAAGCACAACAAGTGAGTCAGGGAACCTTTGGTTTTCTGCCTGAGGCTTAGAGAGTCTGAACTAGTCCGGACTAAAGATCTGCGGATTGCCAAGAATTAATTAGTACCAACCAGGATCATATTGGTTCAAACAATATAAATATAGGCCTTTTTAAAAGGCTGTGAAGGAGCTCTTAATGAGCGCAAAACAAGATTTACTGCATGCCGACATAGATCAGCTTGAAACCAGCGAGTGGCTAGAGGCGATTGAATCCATCATCCGTAAAGACGGACCTGAAAGGGCGCACTTTATCATTGAGCAATTGGTGGATAAAACCCGGCGTTCCGGCGGGTATCTGCCCTATGATGCGACCACTGCTTATATCAATACCATTCCTGTTGGCCATGAAACTGGATTGCCTGGCGATCGTGAAATGGAGCGAAAAATCCGCGCTATTATTCGCTGGAATGCCATGGCAATTGTCTTACGCGCGAGTATGCGCGGAGGCGATCTCGGTGGTCATATTGCCAGCTTTTCATCAGCCGCGACCCTTTATGATGTGGGTTTTAATCACTTTTTCAGAGGTGCCGATCATCCCGGTGGTGGCGATTTACTCTATCTGCAGGGGCATTCTTCACCAGGCTTTTATGCGCGCGCATTTCTTGAAGGTCGGATAACTGAAGATCAGCTTGATCATTTTAGGGAAGAGGTCGATGGCGATGGCCTGTCTTCTTATCCACATCCTTGGTTAATGCCGGATTTCTGGCAATTCCCTACAGTTTCTATGGGCTTGGGCCCGATTTCAGCGATTTATCAGGCGCGCTTTCTGAAATATTTACACAATCGCGGTATTGCTGATACCAGCGACCGCAAAGTTTGGTGCTTTATCGGCGATGGCGAAACCGATGAACCTGAGTCTCTGGGTGCTATTTCTCTGGCCGGTCGGGAAAAGTTGGATAACCTGATATTTGTAATTAATTGTAACCTGCAACGACTCGATGGCCCGGTGCGTGGTAATGGTAAAATTATCCAGGAACTGGAAGGTGCATTCCGTGGTTCAAGTTGGAATGTTATCAAAGTAATCTGGGGCTCCTACTGGGATCCATTATTGGCACAAGATACCAAGGGGCTACTCCGCCAACGCATGGAAGAGGCGGTCGATGGCGAGTATCAAAACTACAAAGCCAAGGGCGGGGCTTATACCCGGGAGCATTTCTTTGGAAAATATCCGGAGCTGAAAGCAATGGTAGCGAAAATGTCCGATAAAGATATCTGGCGTTTAAATCGTGGCGGGCATGACCCGCAGAAAGTCTACGCAGCCTACGACCAGGCAGTTAAGCACACAGGTCAGCCCACCGTGATTCTGGCGAAAAGCGTAAAAGGCTACGGTATGGGAGACTCAGGTGAGGCTCAGAACGCCTCCCATCAGCAGAAAAAAATGGATATTGATTCGGTCCGCCAGTTCCGTGACCGTTTTAATGTACCGATTAGTGATGCCGATATTGAGAACATCCCGCTATATCACCCGGGTGCAGATAGTCCTGAAGTGAAATACATGCAGGAACGCCGCAAGCACCTAGGTGGCTACCTGCCAAAACGCGAAGATAAAGCTCCAGCACTTACAGCACCGCCATTGTCTGTATTTGAGTCGGTGATGAAGGCCAGCGGTGAGCGTGAAATTTCAACCACCATGGCCTTTGTGCGCATCCTCTCAATTATTCTCCGCAACCCGGAGCTGAAAGAACTCGTAGTGCCAATTGTCGCCGATGAGGCACGCACATTTGGTATGGAAGGAATGTTCCGCCAGTTAGGTATCTACTCATCAACAGGCCAGTTGTATGAACCTGTAGATTCCGATCAGCTGATGTTTTACAAAGAAGACATCAAAGGCCAGATATTGCAGGAAGGCATTACCGAAACCGGCGCGTTGGCATCCTGGTTGGCAGCCGCCACATCGCATTCCAGCAACCAGCAGCAAATGATTCCCTTCTTTATTTATTACTCCATGTTCGGTTTCCAACGCTTTGGCGATCTCGCTTGGGCTGCGGGCGATGCGCGCGCACGCGGTTTCCTTATTGGCGGCACATCCGGGCGTACTACACTGAACGGAGAGGGGCTACAGCATGAAGATGGTCATTCCCAAGTGCTGGCGGGAACCAATCCTAACTGTATTACTTATGATCCGACTTTTGCTTATGAACTGGCGGTGATTATTCAGGATGGTATGCGGCGGATGTATCAAGAACTGGAAGACAAGTTTTATTACATCACTGTACTTAACGAAAACTATTCCCACCCAGCTATGCCCGAAGGTAGCGAGGAAGGTATTCGTAAGGGCTTGTATTTATTCAGGGCCGCTGGAGAAGGCAAACACACAGTCCAGTTGATGGGTAGTGGTGCGATTTTGCGCGAAGTGATAGCCGGTGCATCAATTTTAGAGCAGGAATTTAATGTAACTGCTGATATTTGGTCGGCCACAAGTTTTAATGAGTTGCGTAAAGACGGTTTCAGCGCCGCCAGATTTAATCGCCTGAACCCGGAAAAAGAACCCCAGGTGGCCTGGGTAACTCAATGTTTACAGGGCCATGAAGGGCCGGTAATCGCCGCCACTGATTATGTGCGCAGCTTTGCCGACCAGGTGCGTGCATTCATCCCCCAAAGAGATTATATGGTGCTGGGTACCGATGGTTTCGGGCGCTCAGATACCCGCAAGCGCTTGCGGCGTTTCTTTGAAGTCGATCGTTACCATGTGGCTTATGCCGCCTTGTTTGCACTTTACCGGCAGGGTGCATTTTCTCAATCAGAGCTTCTGGCTGCGCGAGATAAGCTCAAGATTACAACGGATACAGCCGATCCATGGACCATTTAAAGGCAGGAGTCTGAGATGAGTAAGGTAATAGAGATCAGAATTCCCGATATTGGCGACTTTGATGGCGTGGATGTGATCGAGGTGTTAGTTGCTATCGATCAGGAAGTGGCTAAAGAAGAGTCTTTGTTTACGCTTGAGAGCGACAAAGCCACCATGGAAATCCCTTCTCCTGAAAGCGGAGTGATAACTGAATTAAAGATAGCCGTGGGCGATGTGGTCAAAGAGGGCGATGTGGTCGCTCTTTTGATGGCAAGCGCAGAGGCGGACACGCCGGCGGAAACTAAAGCTGAAGTTGAAGTTGAAGTTGAAGTTGAACCCGAAGGCGAACCGATACCTGAGGTATTGAACGAGGAAGTAGAAACAGTTGTTGCTGAAGTACCGCAGCCTGCACCTGTTATAGCCTCAGCAAGCTCAAAAGCTGTAACCTCTGCAGGCGGTATGGCACACGCAAGCCCGGCGATTCGCCGCTTTGCTCGGGAACTGGGTGCGAATCTAAACCAAATAGTCGGTAGCGCGCGCGCAGGCCGGATTACCCGCGATGATGTTAAAGCTTTTGTTAAGCAGGCATTGAGTGCTGCTCCAGCGTCTTCTGGTGGTTCAGGTATGCCCTTCGGTTTGCCGCCGCTACGGGAAACTGATTTCAGCAAGTTCGGGCAGATCGAAACTCAGTCATTAAGCCGAATCCAAAAACTATCCGGTTCATTTCTTGCGCGTAACTGGATCAGTATTCCGCATGTTACTCAGTTTGATGAAGCCGATATCACCGAGATGGAAGCCTTCCGCAAGGGCAATCAAGAACTGGCGCGCGCGCGCGGAACAAAGCTAACGCCCCTACCGTTCATGATTAAAGCTTGCGTAGCGGCACTCAAGCAATTCCCACGATTCAATGCTTCATTGAGCACCGATGGTGAAAGTCTAGTGCTGAAAAAATATTTCCACATCGGTATAGCTGTTGATACTGATGATGGCCTGGTGGTTCCGGTACTGCGTAACTGCGACCAGAAAGGTCTATTGGAACTGGCCGAAGAACTCGCCGAGGTCAGTCAGCGGGCACGCGACGGAAAATTATTACCAAAGGATTTTCAGGGTGGCTGTTTCACTATTTCCAGCCTGGGTGGTATCGGTGGTACCGCATTTACACCCATTATCAATGCTCCGGAAGTTGCAATTTTAGGTGTTTCCCGCTCTTATATGAAACCCCTGTGGAATGGCATGGAGTTTCGCCCACGGCTGATGTTGCCGCTGTCATTGTCTTATGACCATCGGGTAATTGATGGTGCTTCCGCTGCCAGATTTACCCGCTATCTCGCCGAAATGATGGCAGATATCAGGCGGGTGATGCTGTAATCGGGCCTATGCAAACACCAGCAGATTCTGAGCTAAAGAAAACCTCAAAGGTAATGGCATGGTTGGCAATAGCCTCACTATTACTGGTATTGACTTGGTTGTTTGATTTTCTCGGTGCAAGATCAGCTGTACAACCGCTGCGGGTAAGTGGCCATACCGTGATTATTCCCGCGGATCGCCAGGGGCACTATCGTGCCGAGGGTGAAATCAATGGTAAAGCGGTGAAATTTTTGCTCGACACCGGAGCCACCGCTGTGGCCATACCGGAAAAACTGGCAGAGCAACTGGGCCTGGAAAAAGGCCAGCAAATTCAGCTGCAAACCGCAAATGGGATCGCCCGCGGTTATATGACTCGGCTTGATCAGGTAAGCCTGGGCTCAATTCGGGTGAATAATGTACGCGCAGTTATCAGTCCGGGATTGGGTGGCGATACCTTGTTAGGAATGAGTTTTTTACGACATTTAAGCTGGCGACATGCCAACAACGAATTAATACTGGAAGTAGAACCGCAATCCCCGGGGATTGGGGCAGAGGAATAAGCATGACAAACACAATTAACATTCTGGTTCCCGATGTCGGTGATTTTGATAATATTCCGGTAATTGAAGTGCTGGTGCAAGCGGGTGATGAAGTCACCGCAGAGCAGTCAATCATTACCCTGGAAAGCGACAAAGCGACAATGGAAGTTCCCGCCCCGCAAGCAGGTAAAATTCTCAGTCTGGAGGTTGCGCTTGGCGACAAAGTTAATTTAGGTGATTTAATTGCTACTTTGGAAGTGGCTGTTGCTGAATCAGCGGATAAAGCACCGGAAATAACAGAAGAAGCTGAAGTTGTCCCAGCTACACCCGTGGTAGAGGCCAGCAAGGTTGAAGAACCAGTGGCTGAGCCAGCACAAAAAGCGGATGCTAAATATGACTATGACCTGGTTGTTCTCGGTGCCGGCCCTGGTGGTTATACCGCCGCTTTCCGGGCGGCTGATTTAGGCTTGAAAGTAGCCTTAATTGAACGCTACGACAGCCTCGGCGGGGTCTGCCTGAATGTGGGTTGTATTCCTTCCAAGGCATTATTGCATACCGCCAAAGTAATCGATGAAGCTGAAGCTATGTCGGCACACGGGTTGCACTTTGGTAAGCCTGAAATTGATATCGACCAGCTGCGCGAGTGGAAAACTTCAGTAGTTTCGCGTTTAACCAATGGGCTGGCAAGCATTGCCAAACAACGAAAAATCACCTTGATAACCGGTCATGGCCGCTTCAGCGATGAGCATAGTCTAATGGTTGCCGGCGAACACGGTTTAAAAGCAGTAAGTTTTACCCGCTGCATCATCGCCGCCGGTTCACAAGCGGTAAAACTTCCCGGTATGCCCTGGGATGACTTGCGGCTAATGGATTC
Organism: Oceanospirillales bacterium; assembly: GCA_003232965.1. GTDB lineage: Bacteria > Pseudomonadota > Gammaproteobacteria > Xanthomonadales > SZUA-36 > SZUA-51. The sequence goes on along the minus strand of QIKG01000186.1, from coordinate 588 downwards.
AACCGATGCACTTGAGTTAGAGGATATCCCGCGGCGATTGCTGGTCATTGGCGGCGGTATTATCGGTCTGGAAATGGCAACTGTTTATCAGGCACTGGGCAGTCAGGTGACAGTAGTAGAAATGCTTGACCAGCTAATACCGGGTGCCGATAAAGACCTGATTCGACCGCTGCAAAAACGCTTAAAAAACAGTTTGAATAATATCTTTTTAAACACCCGTGTAGAAAAAGTTGAAGCCGGCGATGATGCACTTAGCGTGTATTTAGACGGTAACAATGTGCCGGAAAAACTGGATTTTGACCGGGTACTTGTTGCAGTTGGGCGTTCACCTAATGGTAGCCTGATCGGTGCTGATAAAGCCGGTGTAAATGTTGATGAACGCGGGTTTATCCCGGTTAATAACCAACAGCAAACCAATCAGGCACATATTTTTGCGATTGGCGATATTGTCGGCCAGCCCATGCTGGCGCACAAAGCCACCCATGAAGCTAAGGTTGCCGCCGAAGTTTGTGCCGGTGAAAAATCCTTCTTTGATGCCCGAGTGATTCCGTCGGTAGCCTATACCGATCCGGAAATTGCCTGGGTAGG
>QIKG01000131.1 GCA_003232965.1 Oceanospirillales bacterium | reverse complement strand
AATGCAACGATTGTGGTACTCAAGTCAACAAATGGGCAGGTCAATGTCCCGATTGCAAAGCCTGGAATACGCTTGCAGAAATAACCCTGGAGGCAAGCTCGGCCACGATTAAAAATCGCTATTCAGGCTTTACTGGGTTTGCTGATAAAGTCGAAGTAACGGATTTAGCATCAATCAAGCTGGACGATAATATTCGCTTATTAACCGGTATTGGCGAACTGGATAGGGTGCTGGGCGGTGGTGTGGTTCCGGGCTCTGTAACTTTGATTGGTGGTGACCCAGGTATTGGTAAATCAACACTATTGCTGCAGGTGTTATCAGGTTTAGCAAATAGAGTGCCATCCCTATATATCACCGGGGAAGAGTCGCTGCAACAGGTGAGCATGCGCGCCCACAGGTTAGGCTTGGCAGCAGAAAAACTGCGTTGTGTGACCGAAACCTGTGTCGAAAAAATTATTGATATTGCCGAACGGGAAAAGCCCGGATTTATGGTGATTGATTCGTTTCCGAACAACTGCAATCGGCACCGGGGGCGGTAGCCCAGGTGCGGGAATCGGCTGCCCGCTTGGTGCGCTATGCAAAATCCCGCGGGGTAGCCATGGTTCTGGTAGGGCATGTAACCAAAGATGGCTCGCTGGCTGGGCCACGGGTGCTTGAGCACATGGTCGATGCGGTACTTTATTTTGAAAGTGATTCCGGCAGCCGTTATCGGGTGATTCGAGCGATTAAGAACCGTTTTGGTGCGGTCAATGAGTTGGGCGTATTTGCGATGACGGAACTGGGTTTGCGCGAAGTTACTAATCCCTCGGCACTGTTTCTTTCCGGCCAGCCAGAGGAAACCTCCGGTAGTGCGGTTATGGTCACCCGCGAAGGTACTCGGCCGTTACTGGTGGAAGTGCAGGCACTGGTCGATGCTTCCCGCCTGGCCAATCCCCGCAGGGTCGCTGTTGGTGTCGATGGTAATCGCCTGGCTATGTTGCTGGCCGTTTTACATCGGCATGCCGGTTTAAGTCTGGGTGATCAGGATGTCTTTATTAATGTAGTTGGTGGTATGCGAATTTCTGAAACCGCATCCGATTTACCGATGGCACTGGCGCTGTATTCCAGCCTTTCAGACCGGCCGTTGGGAAAACGCATGATTAGCTTCGGCGAAGTCGGGCTTTCCGGAGAAATTCGACCGGTATATAACGGTGAGGAGCGACTGAAAGAGGCGCTTACACATGGCTACGAGTCCGCTTTGATTCCACGAGCCAATGCGCCGAAGAAGCCGATTAAGGGTTTGAAAATCATCCCCGTCGGAAATATTTCCGAAGCCATGCGATTAGTCAGAGAGGGGTAGGGTGGGCATTTATGCCCACGCGCAGGGGTGGTTTGATGTAAACGTGTGGGCATAAATGCTCGCCCTACGGCGTGGAATTAAACCTTTACGCGTGGGCATAAATGCCCACCCTACGCGGGTGGTTTAATTAAAACTCGCTGGATAATATTATCCCGGGTATCCAAGATAGTAATAATATAGTTGTCGATTTTAAGGCTGGTATTGCCTTGCGGGATGGCTTCTAGCTCTTCCAGTAACAACCCGTTAATCGTGCGTCCGCCATCGGTGGGCAGGGTCCAGTTTAAGCGCCGGTTTAAGCTGCGTACTGCTGCGCTGCCATCAACGAGGAAATTACCGTCTTCCAGTTTACGGTAAATGCGGCTGCGCTCATTCGGGTCGGAGGTATATTCGCCAACAATTTCTTCGAGGATATCATCAAGGGTAACCAATCCCTGGATATCACCATATTCATCCACCACTAAGGCCATCCGCCGGTCGCGACTCTGAAATTCGAGTAGTTGCTGTGTGAGACTTGTCCCTTCGGGTATAAAATAGGGTTTGCGCACCGAATGAACCACATCATCGTAAACCAACTGGCCGCGTGATAGTTTTGAAATCAGCGTGCGAACATGCAACAGACCGACAACATTTTCGAGTTCACCCCGATACACAGGCAGGCGAGTGTAAACGGAATTACTGAGCCGCTGCAGTATCTCTTCCCAGGTGTCATTCAGGTCGAGACCGATAATGTCATTGCGGGGAATGATCACATCATCAACGGTGGCGTATTCCAGATCGAGGATATTCACCAGCATCTGTTGATGTTCATTGGGTAAATTACCGTCTTCTGTCAACAGCGTACGGATTTCTTCGCGTGATAATTCCTGTAGTAGACCAGATCGGGTTTGAATGCCGAAGGGTTTGAGTAATAATCTGGAGATTCCACTGATGAGCCAGACCACCGGATAGAAAATCTTGAGCATCGGGGTGAGAATATAAGCGGCAGGAAAAGCAATTTTTTCAGGATGGTATGCGGCCAGTGTTTTTGGTGTAACTTCTGAAAAAATTAGGATAATCACAGTCAGTATTATGGCAGCAACTACCGGCCCGCTATCGCCTAGCAAACGTAAACCAATTAAGGTGGCAATAGTGGATGCGGATACATTCACAAGGTTATTGCCGAGTAGAATCAGGCCAATGACCCGGTCTGGTTGATCGAGTAATTTTTGTGCAAGTTTTGCTGCGCGATTACCTTCTTTTGCCAAGTGGCGCAGTTTGTAGCGGTTCAGTGCAATCAGGCCTGTTTCCGAGCTGGAAAAAAAACCCGAAAGAATAATGAGGAAAAACAAGGCAATGCCCGTCACTTGTGTTGCGAAATTTCAACAGGGGTCTGTTGCCAGCCAGTCTCCAGAAAAACTTCCAGCACCAGTTTGCTACCGAAGTACGCCAGTATCAGGAACCACATGCCAATCAGCGTCAGGCGAACTGCGGTTCGACCGCGCCAGCCATAGCGCCAACGGCCAATGATAAGAATCGCAAATACCAGCCAAGCAATCAGACTGAGTACGGTTTTGTGTACCAAATGCTGGGCAAACAGATTTTCAACAAAGATAAAACCACTGGCAAGACCGATGCTGAGGGCGATAAAGCCGATGCTGACCAAGCGCAGTAGTACCTTATCTAGCACTTCAAGTGGTGGCAAGGCTTCGACCATGGCGGTTAGTCGGTGAGAACGCAAAAAATGATCCAGTACCAAAATAAACAAGGCGTAAACGGTGGCCACCCCAAACATAGCAAAGGCCAGCATTGAACTGAAAACATGAATGCGGGTATCGGCGGTGATGTGCATTAGTGGCAGCGGGGTGTGAGGGGATACCACTAGAATAAAGAGGATAATGGCGGTGATAGGGAAAGCTATCAGCCCGGCCGGCAGCAGGCTTTGCCCGAAAACCTTTGAGGCAACAATAATTATCGCCATAATTAAGGCCGCAAGCGAGAGCACATGCAGTAGGCTGACATCAATTATTCCGCTGCTGTTATTGTCGTACCAGCCAGCAGTAAAATGAAATAGTACAGCCAGAACTGCTAGCGTGTTGATAGCAGAGTTGACGGGTAGTTTTTTTTGCAACGCACGCCATTGCATGCTGGAAGCCAACAGATAGAAAAGTGCTGCAGTTAGATAAAGCGTGGTCAACATCTGTGTATGATGGCACACTGGCAACAGCAGTCAACTATTGCGGCACAATGTTCGCCTGAATTTTGCAATATTTTGTATATAATGCTGAATTGTTGGTCTGGTGGTTCAGGCAAAACTCCAAAATTAAGCCGATAGCGACATCTGCAGGGCAGTTACATTGAAATGATTGAATTAGTCAAAAGACATCGCCAGTTCGGCGGCTCAGTGGAATATTACCGGCATCACTCAGTGGTGAATCACTCGAACATGAGTTTCGCTATTTTCCTGCCACCCCAGGCTAAAACCCAAAAAGTGCCGGTGCTGTACTGGTTATCCGGGCTTACCTGTACCGAAGATAACTTTATGACTAAGGCCGGTGCTCAACAGGTCGCAGCGCAGCTGGGTATCGCTCTGGTGGCAATGGATACCTCATCACGGGATAACGGAATTGCAGGTGAAGATGAAAGTTATGACTTTGGCAGTGGCGCCAGTTTTTACCTGAATGCGACCACTGAAGCTTGGTCTAAAAACTACAATATGTATGATTATGTGCTGAGCGAACTACCGACAATCATCGAGGCTAACTTTTCAGTCAATGCACTAAAGTCCATCAGCGGACATTCCATGGGTGGGCATGGTGCGTTAATGATGGCCTTAGGCAACCCTGGTGTTTATCAGTCGGTCAGTGCTTTTTCGCCGATTGTTGCACCTACCAGCAATAGCTGGGTTCGTCAGGCTTTTGCCGGATACTTGGGTGAGGACTCAGCCGCCTGGTTGCAATACGATAGCTGTGAATTAATTAAAACAGCGACTGAAAGACTACCTTTGCTGGTAGATCAGGGTACTAGCGATGAATACCTTAAAGAATATTTGCAAGTGGAAAAGCTGGCTGCGGTCTGTAAAACACACAATCACCCACTGACCCTGCGCATGCAAGAGGGATATGACCACAGCTATTTCTTTATCAGCACATTTATCGCAGACCACTTGCGCCACCATGCGCGATATCTTTCAGCTTGATGTCAGCAGAAGCGGCTGTCTGGGTTATAATTAAATGATTGAAATTATTTAATAATTATTTAGTAATTTAATTAAGTTAAGTGCATGGGTTGTATCAACCTAGCAGAAATCCCAGCCAGAAATAATCCTAGAAGCAATGGAAAATATATGTTTGAAAGAATCCTAGAAGCAATGGAAAATATATGTTTGAAAGCCTAAGTGATCGCCTAAGTTCGACCCTGCAAAAACTCCGTGGTAAGGGTCGTTTATCTGAAGATAATATTAAAGATGCCCTGCGCGAAGTGCGAATTGCCCTGCTGGAAGCGGATGTTGCCTTGCCGGTTATCAAAGGCTTTATTGAAGGTGTGCGTGAGCGCGCGCTAGGCCAGGAAGTCCTCAAAAGCCTGACTCCGGGACAGGCACTGGTTAAAGTCGTAAACGATGAGCTGGTACGGGTTATGGGTGCGGCGAATGAAAGCCTCGACCTGAGTGCAGCACCACCGGCTGTAGTTTTGATGGCTGGTTTGCAAGGTGCAGGTAAAACCACCACCACTGCCAAGTTAGCGCTGTTGCTAAAGCAAAAAGAAAATAAAAAAGTCATGGTTGTAAGTGCGGATGTTTATCGTCCGGCGGCGATTAAACAATTGGAAACCCTGGCACAGCAAGTAGGCGTGACCTTTCAACCATCTTCAAGCAGCAGTAACCCGGTAGATATTGTCAGTGCGGCACTAGCCGAGGCCAAACGCCAGTTTATTGATGTGCTACTGGTTGATACGGCCGGTCGTTTGCATATTGATGAAGAAATGATGGCCGAAATTAAGGCTATTCACGCCGCAGTTAATCCGGTGGAAACACTCTTTGTGGTCGATGCCATGACCGGGCAGGATGCTGCCAATACCGCCAAAGCTTTTGGTGAAGCGCTGCCGTTAACTGGCATTATATTGACCAAAACCGACGGTGATGCCCGCGGTGGTGCGGCACTATCAGTACGCCAAATTACCGGCAAGCCGATCAAGTTTATGGGTGTCGGCGAAAAAATCGACGCGCTGGAAGCATTTCATCCCGATCGTCTGGCATCGCGCATTCTCGGTATGGGCGATGTGCTTTCGCTGGTTGAGGAAGTTCAGGCTAAAGTTGATCATGTTGAAGCTGAAAAACTGGTTAAAAAACTGCGCCGGGGCAATCAATTTGACCTCGGTGATTTTCGTTCACAGTTACAGCAAATGGAATCTATGGGTGGAATGAGCAGTATGATGGATAAGTTGCCGGGTATGGGCCAAATTCCGGATTCTGTCAAACAAAAAGCCGGAAACGATAAAAGTAACGGGCAAATGATCGCAATTATTAATTCCATGACGGTAAAAGAACGCGAGTTTCCGGCTGTCATTCGCGGCTCACGCAAACGCCGGATTGCCATGGGTTCCGGCACCACTATTCAGGAAGTGAATAAAGTTCTCAAGCAGCATAAAAAAATGCAGTCGATGATGAAAAAATTCTCCGGTGGTGGGATGAAAAAAATGATGCGCATGATGCAGGGAAAAATGCCGGGCGGTATGCCTCCCGGTGGTGGGTTTCCAATGTAATTTGATTTATTCCCTGTAAACCCTATGTGATTCAGATGTAATTTAGATGTATGAATGAGCTCTAACAAATGAAAAAACCAACCGATAAGCACTCACCCGCGCGACGGCGATTTTTGCGTCAGTCTGCGGTTGCCGCCGGCTTTTCCAGCTTGCCACTGAGTTGGCAGGCAATTGCAAAAACCATAGGCTCCGGCCGAATTCCGCAACTAAAAGCTGGTTATGGTGAATTGTTTCCAGTCGCAGATCAGCGCACCGGCTTGGAATTACTCCGCTTGCCGAAAGGCTTCAGCTACACCAGTTTTTCCTGGGCAGGTGAAACCATGGACGATGGCAACATAGTTCCCATAAAGGCGGATGGCATGGGTGTCGTCAAGGAAGATGGCGAGCAGTTGGTTTTGGTTAGAAACCACGAAGTGGACGGCCGCATGCCGTTAGCGGGAAATCCGGATCAGGCCTACGATAATATGGGTGGTGGCACCACAACATTAGTGTTTAATCAGGTCAGCGGTAAGCTGGAAAAATCCTGGCTGAGCTTGTCCGGAACCATTAGAAATTGTGCTGGTGGAGTAACGCCGTGGGGTACTTGGTTGTCTTGCGAAGAGGCTTGTTACGACCCGGAAATGGCAATTTCAAGCAATTGGTTAAGACGGCTTCACTGGAAAAGCGAAACAGCTAAAAAAACCCACGGCTGGGTGTTTGAAGTACCAGCAGAAGGCATAGCCAAGCCGGAACCATTATATGACATGGGCCAGTTTAACCATGAAGCTTGCGCCGTTGATCCGCATTCGGGGATGATTTATCAAACCGAAGACATGAGACCCAAAGCTGGGTTTTATCGTTTTATCCCGGATCAGAAAGAGCAGCTGCAAGCGGGTGGCAAGTTACAGATGATGCGAATCGTAGGTCACCCTGATATGCGCAGGGGTTTAACCATCGGTACTGAATTTGATGTGCAATGGGTAGATATCAAAACCCCGAGAATGGGGCATAGCCCCGGTACTCACGATGGTTCTGGTGTTGTAAAACAAGGCCTGGCGGCGGGTGGTAGTGCATTTCTGGCGCTTGAGGGTTGCTTCTACCATCAAGGCCAAGTGTTTTTTACTGCCAAAATGGGTGGCGCAGTACATGCCGGTCAGGTTTTTTGTTATAACCCTGAAACCAAAAAGTTGATGCTGATATTTGAATCACCGTCCCATCAGGTATTTTCCGGCCCCGATAATATCGCGGTTAGCCCACGAGGTAATATCATTGTTTGTGAAGACCAAGTCACGAAAGTAAATAAATCTCAGCACTTACTGGCTTTGCTCGAAAGCGGGGATTACTTTTACTTCTGTCAAATTAACCCAGAAATTCGCGGAATACATCATGGTCATGATCTTGCTGCTACGCTGACAAGTAGCGAATGGGCAGGGGTTTCATTCTCTGCAGATGGCCGCTGGATGTTCGCAAATCTATTCAACCCTGGGATCACGGTCGCAATTACCGGTCCGTGGCTGGATGATTTAGCATAAAAAGGTCATTAAATACGTAAAATAGTCCGGCAGGTGTTTCTTTTTGCCTAAAAAATCGTTAAAATACTCTGTTTCGTGGAACGGTTCCTGTTTGGAGCCCTTTTTGCTTGTCCGGCGTTCACTATAAGTGCTTGTCGCGGTAATGTTATAACAACAGGTTTATAAGAAAATGGTAAAGATTCGTTTAGCTCGTGGTGGCGCCAAGAAGCGTCCTTTCTATCACATCGTAGCAACTGACAGCCGTAACAAACGGGATGGTCGTTATATTGAACGCTTGGGTTTCTTTAACCCGGTAGCACGCGGGCAGGAAGAACGCTTGCGTGTAGATTTAGTGCGCGTAGATCACTGGGTTGGCGAAGGCGCCCAAATAACCGATCGCGTACAAGCGTTGTTAAAAGATGCACATAAAGCCGCTGCTGCTACTGATACCGCAGCTGCTGCTTAAATAATGCAGGAACACCGGGATGATAGTTCCCGGCCAGTGGTTGTATTAGGTCGATTTGTTGGTGTTCATGGTATTCGCGGTGCTTTAAAGGTGCTTTCGTGGACCGAACCGCGGGATGAAATTCTCAGGCTTGGCCCTTGGCTACTTGGTAGTTCGAAAGCCGGGAATGAGCTAAAAAATTACACGTCTGTAAAGTTAGCTTCCGGGCGTATTCAGGGTAAAGCACTGGTAGTGACATTACCCGGAATAAATGATCGAACTACAGCCGAAAACCAGATTGGCAAAATGATCGCAATACGGCAGGAGGATATGCCCGATTGCGAAGCAAACAGCTGGTACTGGAGCGATATTGTAGGTTTGCAAGTGGTCAACCTTGAGGGTCATGAACTTGGTAAGTTAACCGAGATGATGTCCACAGGGGCTAATGATGTAATGGTTGTTCGGGCCGAAAAGGAGCGTTTAATCCCTTTTATTCACGGACAATATGTAAAAAATGTAGATCTTGATGCCGGGCTTATTAGCGTAGACTGGGATCATGAGTTTTAAACTAGATACAGCATTGTCATGCGTATAGATGTAGTGACATTGTTTGCGGATGAATTCAGGCAACTGGTTGATCTGGGCGTTACCGGAAGGGCTATCCGCGAGGATAAAATCCAGTTGCGAACCTGGAACCCGCGTGACTACACCGCAGACCGGCACCGCAGCGTGGACGATCGACCTTATGGCGGTGGCCCCGGAATGGTGATGATGGTAGAGCCGCTGGCGAAAACGCTGGAGGCGGTAGCAGAAGATTCATCTATTGCAGCGAAAGTGACATTGATGTCTCCACAGGGCAAAGCCCTGGATCAGGCGGCGGTTGAGACTTTAGCCAGTCGTCAGCGCTTGATACTGATTTGCGGTCGATACGAAGGTATTGATGAACGATTAATGAATACGCTGGTGGATGAAGAATGGTCCATTGGTGATTATGTATTAAGTGGCGGCGAATTAGCTGCAGCAGTAATTGTAGATGCAGTCAGTCGTTTGCAGGCTGATGTGTTGGGCGACGCTCGCTCAGCCGAACAGGACTCATTTAGCCATGGCCTGTTGGATTATCCGCACTACACCCGACCAGAAGATGTGGGCGGAGATAAAGTACCAAAGGTATTGCTCAGTGGTGACCACGCGGCAATCGAAAAATGGCGTCGTAAACAGGCGCTCGGCAGAACTTGGCAAAGGCGCCCGGAGTTGCTGGATAAAATGGAATTAAGTAAACAGGATCAGGCGCTATTGACTGATTTTATTAATGATTTAACCTGAATTAACCGCCAGAACGGCTGACGGATGAGAGAATATTATGAGTAGTTTAGTTGACCAAGTTAATGCCGAACAGATGGAGCGTAAGCTACCGGATTTCGCCCCAGGTGATACCGTCATCGTGCATGTAAAAGTAAAAGAAGGCGACCGTGAACGGCTGCAGGCTTTTGAAGGCGTAGTTATTGCGATTCGCAATCGTGGCGTCAACTCGGCGTTTACCGTGCGTAAAATGTCCCATGGTACCGGCGTAGAGCGCGTATTCCAGACTTACAGCAAGATGATCGATTCGGTTACTGTTAAACGCCGCGGTAAAGTTCGGCGCGCCAAACTGTATTACTTGCGTGGTCTTGAAGGCAAGTCAGCTCGTATTACCGAAAAACTGCCAAACCGCAACTAAGTTCGATTTTAGCAATATCATAAAAGCCCGTCTGCAGCTCGCCTGCATGATGGGCTTTTTTGTGTCTGCTATTTTCTCCTTGCTTGCCATTGAAAAACCACTCTCTTATACCCATTTATACAGCATCCTGATTGACTGAGATTATGAAAATATTATGAGCACTAAAACTTCAGATAAAAACACCGCCAAGGTAGAAAATTTCGAATTCCAGGCCGAGGCAAAACAAGTCTTACAACTGATGATTCATTCCTTGTATTCCAACAAGGAGATTTTCATGCGCGAGCTGATATCTAATAGCTCCGATGCGCTGGATAAGCTGCGCTTTGCCGCACTTTCCGATGATAGTCTGTATGCTGGCGATGGCGACCTGCATATTGAGGTAGAACTCGACAAAGAAGCTGGCACCATTACTATTCGCGATAATGGTATTGGTATGGATAGGGACGAAGTGATTAGTAACATCGGTACGATTGCCCGTTCCGGCACGCGCAAGTTTTTAGAAGCTCTCAGTGGCGATGACAAGAAAGATGCTAATTTAATTGGCCAGTTTGGTGTAGGTTTCTATTCCAGCTTTATTGTTGCCGACAAAGTCACCCTAACTACGCGGAAAGCCGGTGAGGATAAATCGGCCGGTACCCGCTGGGAATCTGCCGGTGACGGTGATTACAGTTTAGAAAACCTGGAGCTGGATAAACACGGTACCGAACTAATCTTGCACCTTAAAGACGGTGAAGAAGAGTTCCTCAATGACTGGCAGTTACGCAGTATCATTACTCGTTATTCTGACCATATTAGCTTTCCTATTCGGATGCCGGAAGAGGTCAAAGTTGATCCGGAAGATAAAGATTCAGAAACAAAAATAGAGTGGTCTGATATCAACAAGGCCAGTGCTTTATGGACTCTACCGAAGTCTGAAATATCAGCAGAAGAATATAAAAAATTCTATAGCCATATTTCAAATGATTTCGGCGAGCCATTGACTTGGATGCATAACCGCGTAGAGGGCAATCAAAGCTATACCTCCTTGCTCTACATCCCGACAGAAGCACCGATAAACATGATGATGAACCGGGAAGACCGCGAGGGTCTGAAGCTTTATATTAAGCGCGTATTCATTATGGATGCAGCGGAACAACTGTTGCCGCACTACCTGCGCTTTGTTCGTGGGGTTATCGATTCTGATGACTTACCGCTGAATGTTTCACGCGAAATCCTGCAGGACAGCCCACTGGCTCGTAAGATTCAGGCAGGCCTGGTGAAACGGGTGCTGGATACACTGGAAAAAATGGCTAAAAACGAGCCAGAACAATATCAAAAATTCTGGGATAACTTCGGCCAGGTATTAAAAGAAGGCATGGTTGAAGATATGCCGAATCAGCAACGAATTGCAAAATTATTACGCTTTGCCTCTACCCGCAGTGATGCGGATACACAGAATGTTTCTCTGGATAATTACATCAGCGACAAAGCCGAGGATCAGGATGATATCTGGTTTATTTCTGCCGATAATCCTGCAGCCGCCAGACATAGCCCGCACCTTGAGGTCTTTAGTAAAGACAAAGTAGAGGTTTTACTAATGTCTGATCGCATTGATGAATGGATGATGGGTTATTTTCGCCAGTATGGTGAAATCAATCTGAAATCCGTTGCCAAAGGTGATCTGAGCAAAAAAGAGGATGACGATAAAGCTGAAGATTCAGCAGTTGATGAGCTGTTATATACCCGAATTTCTGAAGTGTTGGGTGATAAAGTCAGCGCGGTTAAGGCAAGCAAGCGCCTCACCGAGTCTGCCAGTTGTTTAATTCTTGATGAGAATGAAATGGCCCTGCATATGCAGCGATTGATGGAACAGGCCGGTCAAACCATGCCTCACAGTGCGCCCGCATTGGAGATTAACCCCGAGCATGCAATTTTCAAGAAAATGGAAAAAGAGCAGGATGTGGAACGCTTTGCGGATTATTCGCAGTTGTTGTTTGAGCAGGCGATATTAGCCGAAGGTGGGCAACTAGAAGATCCGGCTGGATTTGTGCACCGGATTAATAAGTTATTGGTTTAAGTATTGGCAAATGTAGAGTCATTATTTTATTAAATTAGAGCTGGACCCCGGATAATGCTTGCGCATTTCCGGGGTGACGGCTCTTATCTTTGTATATAAATAACATCGCCCTTCCGGGGCTGCGAATAGCAGAACCCGGAACTCAGTGGTGTACAAAAATATTTGAGCTTTTCTCGGATGGGTCCTTATTTGTTTTGCGCCAGCGTGAAGCGATCGCTCTTGTGCATCCATGCACCCGCGATCTACCTACATCTGTGGAGTGTAGAGTTCTGCTGTTTTTTGAGTTCTT
>QIKG01000070.1 GCA_003232965.1 Oceanospirillales bacterium | reverse complement strand
AAACCGCCAAGTAAAAATAAAGAAACTGTTAGTAAGGCTGGTTTTCCAGTAGTGTTTTTCATATTGCTTTTTTCTTGTTTTATGTTCATCAGCTAACCCCTCCCTGGGTGGTTTGAAACCTTATAATACTCCATCTATTGAAAAAGTCGAATTTTGTTATCAATCAACAGCGCAGTTAGGCCTGATCGAAGACAATCTCCTCGCCTATGCGTTGAGCATTATCATCGGTAAAATTCAATTCGCTAGCTGCGGCAAGTGCGGCACAACTGACCACAGCCAAGCCACGGGTTTTATTGCCTAGACTGATGCTGTTCAAACGCTGGCCCTGGCGCTTGCCGGAATGATCTCGGAGATAATTAGCCGCAACAAGCGTATCACTGTTGATGTTGGCATGAAATTTTCGGATGGTATGTTTAGCTTTACCGAGATACTTGAGCCGGGCAATGATTTCCTGACCGGGATAACAGCCTTTGTCAAAATCAACTGCGTTATTTTCTATCAGGCCGAGTGATTGCGGCAGATGTTGGCAGCTAGTGCGCTGATCTAGCCACACCATACCGGTATCGAAATCTGCTATCGACCATGCTCCAAGCCCTCGGCGTTGACGGGTTTATCAGCTTTCAGCGCAGGTCCTATGCGAAATGATCGTGATTCATCTAGGGGGTGTGGAAAGATAATATCGGCGCCTGCTTTATAACCATTACTACCATAAACTTGGCTGTCTGCAGTAACTTCAAATTCAACCTTTGCCCGGAAGCGATATTTTAACAGGGTGTTTAATACATCATCTTTGAGCGCAGCCGGAACCAACATATAAAAGCCCCCACCAATGAAGGCCAAAATTAAGGTGCTAATTACACGCCCCTTAGGTTCGCAATAGGCACCGAGGCGCGACTGCCCATTTTCGATCCGCTCGACATCGATAGTCAGCTGGGATTGTAAAAATGTACTGGCATCACTGCCGTGTATTTTTAAACAGAGCAGGGTGGTTAGTGGAACTTCAGGCATTGATTTGTTCATTATAAAAGCGAGACCAAACAAGAATGATTTTCATTTAAATGAGCCTCTGATTTATTCTGAGTGAAGCAAGTTGAGATTTATAATTTTCAAGAGCAAGGTGTAATAGCAACGCTATTGCTAGTGCTTGCCAACGCCGCTATTGGGGATTATAGGCTCAATATGCTCATTCATGAATAGATCAGAGGTTCCTTAAGGGGCTATAATACTCCTAATAGCGTAGGGATTCATTACTACTGGCGATAAAACCTCTACCAAAAGAAATTAAAATTGATTATCGTCTACACGAATTTATTATTAGCGATATAATCATTCGATAACATATAATCGTGACCAGACTCACGCATGCGGTAATAGATTCAATGCAGCAAGACTCAAAAACAATTGGTGGTATACAAATTGCCGGCGAGCCTAACAGTTCAGTAACTTCTCCTGAGAAGCTATCTACTGCTAGCAAACCCTCCCAGTTGCAGGTGGATGATCAGGCTAAGATAACAAAACCAGCGCGTGAAATCGGAGGCCCTGCCGGCCCAGAGCCCACTCGCTATGGCGATTGGCAGGTCAACGGTCGCTGTAGCGACTTTTAGGCGTTTATTTAATGGAGATCAATAGATAATGGCAACCGAAAAAAATACGCCAGAGCGACATCAAAGGCCAATCTCGCCTTTTATGATTGGTCCATACTATAAGCCGCAACTGAGCTCCATTTTATCTATAGCCCACCGCGCCAGCGGGGTTTTTCTGTCAGTTTTTGGATCGGCACTATTAATTTACTGGCTGTTTGCACTCAGTCAAGGTGCGGCAGCCTACCAAGCAGCAATGCTTTGGCTTGTATCTATCCCCGGAATGCTATTGCTAGCCGCCCTGTGTTTTGCCATTTATTACCATTTTTTCAACGGTCTTCGACACCTAATCTGGGACACCGGAAGAATGATGAAAATTGAACAGGCCAATCGTTCGGCGATTTTTGTATTGTCGGGCTCGTTCATTGCATCTGTACTGACCATTGCTATAGTAGGAGGCTGGTTATGAAAATGCGCCACCCCTTAGCCCATGCCCGTGGCCTTGGCAGTGCCAAGTCCGGTACCTCTCATTGGTGGGGGCAACGGGTTACAGCCTTGTTATTAATCCCGCTGGTTATCTGGATGTTGTATGTGGTAATTGTTTATGCCGGACAGCCCTTTCAGGTAATTCAGGACTTTTTTAGCCAAACAATAAACAGCATTCTGGCCATTTTGCTAGTCCTCACCATGCTCCGGCATGCGCAGTTGGGCATGCAGGTTGTTATCGAAGATTATGTACATTCACAGCCGCTGGAGACTATTTTGCAGTTGCTGGTAAAACTTTTCGCTTTTGCGGGTGCAGTGACCGGCGTGCTGGCGGTAATTCGTCTGGCATTGCAGTAGGAATTTAATTCATGTCGAACGCTTATAAAATACAAGAACATAAATATGATGTCATCGTAGTGGGTGCCGGTGGTGCGGGTTTGCGCGCGACCATGGGGCTAGCTGCGGCCGGTCTGAAAACAGCGGCATTAACCAAGGTTTTCCCCACTCGCAGTCATACTGTGGCAGCCCAGGGAGGCATGTCGGCAGCACTGGGCAATATGGGCGAGGACGATTGGCGCTGGCATATGTATGACACCATTAAAGGTTCAGACTGGCTGGGTGATCAGGATGCTATCGAATATATGTGTCGTGAGGCAGTTCCAGCAGTTATCGAGCTTGAGCATTACGGCGTGCCGTTTTCACGCACCGAAGAAGGCAAGATTTACCAGCGCCCGTTTGGCGGCATGACCACTAAGTTCGGTGAAGGCGGCGCGGCTCAGCGTACCTGTGCCGCTGCTGATCGCACCGGGCATGCGATCTTGCACACCTTGTATCAGCAGGCGTTAAAACATGATGCTACTTTCTATATCGAGTATTTCGCCTTAGATCTACTAATGGATGATGATGGTGTTTGTAAAGGCGTGTTTGCTTGGGATTTATCAGAAGGTACATTGCATCTGTTTCGTGCCCATGCAGTTATTCTCGCCACCGGCGGATACGGTCGTACTTATTTCTCTTGCACATCAGCTCATACTTGCACCGGTGATGGTGCAGGCATGACTTTACGAGCGGGATTGCCGTTGCAGGATATGGAATTTATTCAGTTTCATCCCACCGGAATTTATGGCGCCGGACCATTAATTACCGAAGGTGTACGCGGAGAGGGCGGTTTTCTGACCAACTCTGAGGGCGAGCGCTTTATGGAACGCTATGCACCTAGTGCGAAAGACCTAGCTTCTCGGGATGTGGTTAGTCGGGCAATGACAATGGAAGTACAGGAAGGCCGTGGCGTCGGCCCGGAAAAAGATCATATCTTCCTTAACTTGCAGCATCTGGGTGCAGATGTAATTAATGAACGCTTACCTGGAATTGCAGAGTCTGCGATGATTTTTGCGAATGTAGATGTCACCAAAGACCCGATCCCAGTATTGCCCACCTGTCATTACAATATGGGCGGCATACCAACCAATTATCATGGCGAAGTTGTGCATATTAAAGACGCCGACCCGGATGCCGTTGTGCCGGGTTTGTTCGCCATTGGCGAGGCCGCCTGTGTTTCTGTGCATGGTGCCAACCGTCTAGGTTCCAACTCATTGCTTGATATTGTGGTGTTTGGGCGCGCGGTCGCGCATCGCTGTGCTGAAATTATCAAGCCAGACACCAAACACACCGACACCGATGAAGACAAGCTGAATGCCTTAGTGGAAGATTTTGATCGCCTGCGCTATGCCGATGGTTCTAAATCTACATCAGAAATTCGCCTAGCCATGCAAAAAACCATGCAGTCGAATGCTGCCGTGTTCCGCACCGAAGAAACCCTTCAGGAAGGCTGTAACAAAATCAGCGCGATCTGGGATTCATTTAGCGATGTAAGCGTTAGCGATCGCTCTTTAATCTGGAATTCCGACCTGGTAGAGACCCTAGAGTTACGCAATTTACTCGGAAATGCCATCGCTACGATGTATGGCGCTGAAAATCGTAAAGAAAGCCGCGGTGCCCATGCGCGCGAGGATTATTCCGAACGAGATGATGAAAATTGGATGAAGCATTCGCTATTGAGTGTTGATACCAATGGCAAGGTTGATATCCAGTATCGCCCCGTGCACATGTATACGCTGACCGATGAAGTTGAAGTGGTTCCACCAAAAGCTCGAGTTTACTAAGGATTGACTAAGGAATAATTATGGCAGAGTTAAGCCTACCCAAAAATTCAAAAATCTCTAAAGGCCAGCATTATCCCGCAGCAGAAACTGCTGCGCGAGTTAAGACCGTCAAGGTCTATCGCTGGGATCCGGATACTGGCGAAAACCCCCGGCTTGATAGTTTTGATATTGACCTTGATAACTGTGGGCCGATGGTACTTGATGCGATTATAAAAATAAAAAATGAAATCGATCAGAGCCTAACATTTAGGCGTTCCTGCCGCGAAGGCATCTGCGGTAGTTGTGCGATGAATATCAACGGCACCAATACCCTGGCCTGCACTATGGCAATCCGTGATATTAGTGGCGACATCAAAATCTACCCGTTACCGCATATGTCAGTGGTTAAAGATTTGGTCCCGGATATGACCCATTTTTATGCCCAATATGCTTCTATCAAACCCTGGTTGCGTACCCAGAGCCCAACACCCGCCGATAAAGAACGCAAACAGTCTGTGGAGGCCCGCAAACAACTCGATGGGCTGTATGAATGTATTTTGTGTGCCTGCTGTTCTACATCTTGCCCCAGTTATTGGTGGAATGGTGATAGATACCTCGGCCCCGCGGTTTTATTACAGGCTTACCGCTGGATTATTGATTCGCGGGATGAGGATGCCGGTACGCGTCTGGATGAGCTTGAAGACCCATTTAAGTTATATCGCTGTCACACCATCATGAACTGTACTAACACCTGCCCGAAACACTTAAACCCAGCCAAGGCGATTGCTGAAATCAAGAAACTGCTGCTTATCCGCCGGGGTGCGTAAATTAAAGACCTCAGATTAAAAAAACTGCGTTGGCGCAGTCGACGTGGGATGCAGGAGTTGGACACGCTTTTGAATGACTATCTCGATGCCTATTACACTGGCTTGGATGAGCCCGCAAAAGACGCTCTCGAACAACTGCTGGATACCGAAGATGACACCCTTTGGCTCTGGCTTTCAGGACAGAAAGCTTGTGAAAATCTTGCTTTTACCCATTTGATTAATGACATTCGACGCTAAAATTAATTTACAGGCGGGTTTTCCAAGGCGATATCTACTGGGTTTTACGCTGGTCGCTGCTGTAGTTCCAATTTATCTTGCGTTTAGATCATACCAGTCTGAACTTGACTGGAGTTGGGCCGGGCTGTTATTGGTTATTTCTGCTTTTACCGTGTTTGGGATTTTCCGTGAACAGCAGAAACAACAAAAATATTACTTGCGAATCGATGGTTCAGCAGCTTTAATATTGTGCCAAAGGCGTAGCGGTACAGACACCGCCTTCATAGTTACCTACTCGAAATTTACCCTGCAGACGCAGAGTGTTATTTTAGCCACCCTGCAACTGGCTAAGGGTAGTAATAAAGGTTTTACAATCCATCTGATATTTCATGCCTTAAACAATCATCCGGATGCATTCAGACGCTTTAAGGTGATGCTGAAAATGTCTGGTTTTTAATCTGGGTGTAGCTTACATTGATAAAAACCAATTAAATAATGGGTTTGTCTTCAGTGCGAAAAGTTGTAAGGTACACTCTGGAAGTTACATCAATATAAGATAGAAATATATTATGCAAAATCAAAATCTCGAATCATACTGGATGCCTTTTACGGCAAACCGTTCTTTTAAAGCCTCTCCACGGATGGTGGTTTCCGCTCAGGGCCACTATTACACCGCAGAAGACGGCAGCAAGATATTAGATGCGTTTTCGGGGCTATGGACAACGGGAGCCGGGCATTGTCACCCGAAAATCGTTGAGGCGGTTCAGAAGCAGGCGGCTAAGCTGGATTATTCAGCGGCATTTCAACTGGGTCACCCACAAGCTTTTGAGCTGGCTGAGCGAGTTTGTGAACTGGCGCCAGAAGGTATTAATCACTGTTTTTTCACCAATTCAGGCTCAGAGGCCGTTGATACTGCACTAAAAATTGCACTTGGATATCATCGCTTGCGCGGAGAAGGCCACCGTAATCGTTTAATCGGCCGGGAACGCGGCTATCATGGTGTCAATTTTGGTGGAATATCAGTAGGTGGTATTTCACCTAATCGCAAAATGTTTAGCACTTCACTGCTGCCTAATGTTGACCACCTGCCGCATACCTTCAATCTGGAAAAACAGGCCTTCTCTAAAGGCCAGCCGGAGTGGGGTGGGCATTTAGCCGTAGAACTTGAGCGCCTGGCAGCTTTGCACGATGGCAGCAATCTGGCGGCTGTTATCGTCGAGCCGGTGGCAGGGTCTACGGGTGTTTTAGTGCCACCAGTAGGCTACTTAAAAACCTTGCGTGAAATATGCGATAAGCACGGTATCTTATTGATATTTGATGAAGTTATCACAGCATTTGGGCGGATTGGTGGAGCATTTTCCAGCGATCGTTTCGGCGTAGTGCCGGATATTATTACCTGCGCCAAAGGCCTTACTAATGGCTTTGTACCGATGGGCGCGGTACTGGTAAAGGACGAAATATACCAGCAATTCATGCAGGGGCCGCCGAATGCGATTGAGCTATTCCATGGTTATACTTATTCCGGTCATCCCTTGGCTTGTGCCGCGGGCCTTGCAGCTATGGATATATACCGTGATGAGGGTGTTTTTGAGCAATCACGGGCGAATGAGAAAATGTTTGAAGATGCACTCCACAGCTTTAAGGATGTAGAGAATGTGATTGATATTCGTAATTTCGGGCTGATGGGTGCAATTGAGTTGGCGCCATCGGAGCAACCCGGTGCCCGAGGCTTTGCTATACACACCGAGTGTTTCCGCCAGGGTCTATTTGTTCGCAACGGCATGGATACCTTGCAGTTTTCACCCTTTTTTGATGGTGACGAAGACTACTATAGTAAGATCTTTGATACCGTCCGTAAAATAATCAACACAGTATAAATTTGAGACAATTATGATGATACAAGCACAATGACACATACCATAGGACACTTTATCTCCGGCAAATTACAAGCGGATGAACAGCGGACACAGGATGTATTCAATCCGGCTCTTGGGAAAGCTGTTTCCCGGGTGGCGTTGGCAAGTGCTGCGACAGTTGATGAAGCCATTACTGCAGCCCAAGCAGCATTTCCTGCCTGGCGCAATACACCGCCGCTAAAACGATCCAGAGTTATGTTCCGCTTCCTCAGTTTGCTGGAGGCGCATGCCGATGAAATTGCAGCCCTAATTTCTGCCGAGCATGGAAAAATTCACCATGATGCACTGGGCGAGTTCCGGCGCGGTCTGGAAGTAATTGAATACGCCTGCGGTGCCCCAGAATTTCTCAAAGGCGAGCACAGCAAAAACGCCGGCCCAATGATTGATTCATGGAGCGAGTTCCATCCTCTGGGTGTAGTCGCGGGCATTACCCCGTTTAACTTCCCGGCTATGGTACCGATGTGGATGTTTCCTATGGCGATTGCCTGTGGCAACACTTTTGTTCTCAAACCTTCGGAAAAAGATCCTAGCGCGATTATGCGAATTGCCGAACTGTTCACCGAGGCTGGCCTTCCCGATGGTGTACTTAATGTGGTCAACGGTGACAAGGAAGCAGTGGATGCATTGTTAAATGACCCGCGCATACAGGCAGTAAGCTTTGTTGGTTCGACCCCGATTGCAGAGTATATTTACACCACCGCAAGCGCTAATGGCAAGCGCGTGCAGGCTTTAGGTGGGGCGAAAAATCACGCCATTGTTATGCCCGATGCCGATATCGATAATGCTGTTAATGCACTCATGGGTGCGGCCTATGGTTCTTGCGGTGAACGCTGCATGGCGATTTCAGTTGTGGTTGCAGTCGGTAACGAGATTGCCGATGAATTAGTTACAAAACTCACTGTGCAGTTGCAGGGGCTGAAAGTGGGCCCTGGAACCGATAACAGCATGGAAATGGGCCCGTTAATCAGCAAGGAGCATATGGCTAAGGTTTCAGGCTATATCGGTATGGCGGCCGGAGAGGGTGCCGAACTGGTTGTCGATGGCCGAAAACTTACAGTCACAGGCTATGAAAACGGTTATTTCCTCGGTGGCAGCCTGATTGATAAAGCCAAACCGGGCATGAAAGTCTATGAAGATGAAATCTTTGGTCCGGTGCTTTGTGTGGTGCGGGTAGAGACCATGGAGGAAGCCATGGATCTAATCAACGCGCATGAATACGGTAATGGCACCTGTATATTTACCCGCGATGGCGAAGCCGCTTCAGGCGGGCATGGTGGGGGTAAATGTACCCTTGCCCGTACCGGTAGCGTTCCACAGCTTTGGCGGTTGGAAACGCTCACTGTTTGGCGATCTGTACGCCTATGGCCCGGATTCAGTGCGTTTTTACACCCGCCGCAAAACCATCACTCAACGCTGGCCATCAGCGGGTGTGCGTGAAGGTACCGCTTATACTTTCCCCAACCTGTAACTAGAAAATGGTGCTCACGGTAATGACTAATATTTGCAAATCATGAGTGGTTAAACCACCTGCCTAAAGTAGAGTTACATATGCATCTTGAGGGCAGTTTAGAGCCTGAGCTGATGTTTGCATTGGCAAAAAGAAACCAGCTGGAACTGCCCTTTGCCAGCATTGAAGCTGTTCGTGAGGCATACCAGTTCAGCAAGCTGCAGGACTTTCTCGATATTTATTACCAGGGTGCCAATGTGCTGCTTCAAGAGCAGGACTTCTATGATCTCACATGGGCCTATTTGCTACAGTGCAAAGCCCAAAATGTAATCCATGTTGAACCATTTTTTGATCCGCAGACACATACTGATAGAGGAGTGGAGTTTGCGACGGTCATCAACGGCATTGATCGAGCCTTAAAGGATGCAGAATCCCAATTGGGAATTAGTAGTCAATTAATTATGTGTTTTTTGCGACATCTTGATGAAGAGGCCGCATTTGCAACTTTGGCACAGGCAGAAGCTTATCTAGATAAAATCATTGCAGTCGGTCTGGACAGTTCCGAGCAGGGGCATCCGCCGGAAAAATTCAGTCGTGTATTTACTAAAGCCCGAGAAATGGGTTTGCTAACGGTAGCGCATGCTGGCGAAGAAGGACCGGCAGAGTATATCTGGACCGCTTTGAATGATTTAAAAATCTCACGCATTGACCACGGAGTACGCGCCGTAGATGACCCAGAATTAATGCGTCATCTGGTCGCCAATAAAATCCCGCTAACCGTCTGTCCGCTTTCCAATACTAAATTATGTGTGTTCGATGATATGTCAGAACACAACATTCTCGAAATGTTAGAGCAGGGCGTTTGTGTCACCGTAAATTCAGATGATCCAGCCTATTTTGGCGGCTATATGAGCGAAAATTTTATCGCGCTTGCCGATGGTCTGGGACTGACACAAAAGCAATCCCTTGCACTGGTGCGCAACAGCATTGAGGCTAGTTTTGCCAGTGTTGAAAGAAAGCAACTTATGCTGTCTGAGTTGGAAAATTATCTTAGTTGATGCGTAAGAACAATCGCAAGGCCTGCACCTAAATTGTTGTTTCGAGTCTTGTCTCCCGTTCACCTTCGCACTGGAAAAACATTACTTGCGGGCAAACACCCAGGTATTACCTTGCGTTAATTTCTGGCTAAATTCATAGCCATCCACATTAAAAGCTTTAATATCTTCCGGGTCACTCAGTTGGTGTTGGATGATGTAGCGGCTGAGCAAGCCTCTGGCTTTTTTCGCATACACGCCAATCATTTTATACTCGCCGTTTTTATATTCTTTGAAAGCCGGGGTAATGATTTGCCTTTGCCCATTGAGCTCTTTGGGCCTGAGCGCTTTAAAATACTCGTTCGATGCTAAGTTTATTAGATACTGAGAGTTAATTTCTTCCAATTGATCGTTTAAGCTTTGAGTAATGCTTGAACCCCAGAATTCATATAAATTACGCCCCCGTTCGGTGTTTAGTTTAGTGCCCATTTCTAGGCGGTAGGCCAGCATAAGGTCCAACGGCCGCAGCAAGCCATATAAACCTGAAATAATCCGTAGGTGTTGCTGGGCAAAGTCGAAGTCAGCAGGGGTAAATGAAGCGGCATCAAGACCGAGATAAACCCCACCCTTAAACGCCAGCAGTGCTTGTCTTGCATCCGCTTTGCTAAAATCTTTATCCCAGCTTTGGTAGCGGTCAAAGTTAAGCCCGGCGATTTTTGCACTAACCTTCATAAGTTCGCTGATCTTTTCGGGTGAGAATTGCCGCAAAGACCCGATTAATAGTTCAGCATTATTGAGAAAGTTCGCTTGACTGGATAGTTTGGTGCGAACCGGGCTAGTGTAATCGAGAGTTTTGGCGGGCGAGATAACAAGCAGCATGGTGTAAGTATCTTTCTGGGGGTGAGATCCCATTGTAACAAAAAGACCTGGCATGTATGAATGAAATAGGGTTCAGACTGAACTCCCTAAATTTCCCCTGATTGATTTGATGTGTCTGTCCACGATCTGTTCATGATGTGTCTGTCCACGATCTGTTGCTGAAGATATCAGCTAAATGACCCACTCTATCAACTATCCACCCTCGCCGGTGCTCATACGAACGGTCGCTGTGTGAATCATGACCACAAAGAAAGGCTCTGCGCACACAGCGGCTAATGATGTGGTAATAGGGAGTACCTGAGAAGAAAATAAGCTGTTTTCTTGGTAAGGTCATGGTGTTCTCCAATTGATAGCCTAGTTTGGGCTTACTGGTTGGAGAATAGAATTGGGGTTTTGCTGAAATTACTGTAGGAGTGTTCTGTTTATGTGGCTGTCCTTTGATTCGCTGCTTAAATAGGCTCAAATTACATGATAGTCTGGCTAAAAACCTGATACGAATGGTCGTTCAGTGCTTTAAGTCTTCAGGCTTTTCTGGCAATATAGGGTTTAAACTACTTATACGCATACGCATACGCCAATAAGGCTAGAAAGAGGGATTTAGAGGCCCTTGGAGCGTTGGTAAAACCCTATCTGGGGGTTTGGGTTACATAATTTAATTTACACCCACAATAAATTTGGTCATAATGATTCCTTTTCAGTTTCTAGTTTAGTAATGCATTCAATTGTATCTGAATCTCACAATGAGTTTTGACAAAAACTTCGACACAAGATTTTACTAGCTGTAACTTTTTATTAGGATCTTTAATTCTTTAGGAATATTTATGCGCACACTTAGGTCAGCCTTAGTTTTAGTAATCGTATTGATGTCTACATCCTGTGCCATAACACCGCCAGAACCGAAAATAGAATCGTTAGGAGCTGTAAACACAATCACAAGTTCCTCGGATATTCAGATGAGTATTGTTAAGCTTCACGGGGACCCCGAACGCTATTGTGCTGCCCGCCAGAGTGATGTCGCGGACACCCGAAGTATTGGCGGCAGCCTTGGTATAGGTGCAGCCTCAGCGGACGAGAGCATTAGTGAAGGAAGTTCTCAGGGAGCGCTCGCGCTTGGTGGCCGCAGCCCCGCTGTCTTGATCGTTCGGGAAATGATGTATCGAGCATGCGAGTTGTCACTTAATTTAAATACCGATCATGATCAAACCTTGGAAATCTACAAGATGTTCATTGAAGAGATGAAGGCGATCAGCTCGATGCAAACAGAACTAGGCACTGCATCCTTAGGTCAGGCAGCTAATTCGACGGCGCAGCCAACTGCCTCAGCACAGAAGCCCTCATCAAGCGGGAGCACTAGCTCTTCGTCTACATCCTCAAGTGACAACGTTGTGCATGGCGTCGATTAGCCTATAACCAAAGGTGGCAATAACAGCGCCGCTTTGGGTAAGGTGCTGGCTTTTCACTTCATGCAGGGGTGTCACTAAAGCCAGTGAGCGTGTAAAACTGGAACGCCTGTGCCGTTACATCGCAAGACCAGCAATGCCCACCAAACGCTTGTCTATGACTCGCAATGGTCAGGTACGCTATGAACTGAAAACACCCTGGCGTAACGGGACAACCCATGTCATTTTTGAACCGTTAGATATTATGTACGGTATGCCGTGGGCGTAGGGATGCGCAGGAACGACCATTTCCAGACTGGTTACTTTGATTCCTAAACCCAGAGTGAACCTAACCAGTTTCCATGGAGTGTTCGCCTAAAGCGCCTACTTTTGGTGCACCCAACAGTAAATACCGTGCTGAGGTAACGCCCGCAAAGCGGGGCAAAGTCAAGATGCCCCGGCCACTTGATGACAGAGCAAGTCCGACAGACTTGAGCTTGTTACTTGAATGTCGGGCTCCACCAGTAACGGGGTTGTTTGGCTGAAAGAACACGCCCGGAAAACTAGCTGCTTACTGATCTCATGAAGGGCCCGGTAAGTTTCCTATCGCCCCAAGTGTGAGAAATTAGTGTAAAACGCATATGAATCCGGTGCTGGCTACTTAAATAGGCTCAAATTACGTGATAGTCTGGCTAAGAACCTGTACGAATGACCGTTCAGTACTTTAAGTTTTCAGGTTTTTCTGACAATATGGCATTAAACTACATATACGCGGATCACTGCGTACCGCTTTGTTATGTCTCGTTCGGTTGGTATCCAAATTGGGTTTGCAATGAGCGAATTAAAGTTTCTGGTCAAACGTCAAACAACATAGCGGCTTGATTTCTTTCACTCTAAATACAACAAAGCCTCGCAAGTGCGAGGCTTTGTTTCGAATCTATTGCTCAGGGGTCAATAAAACCACCAATACTGGGCGTTTTTCCTTAGCCTACTAGGCAGGAATTATCTCAGGTTTACTGGACGTTTCCGAGAACAACCTCACCATTCGAGTAGTAGCCTAGCTCAATAGTTTCCGTCACCAGAATCTCGTTACTAATATTGCCAGATTGCATGACGCCTGAAATACCTAAATCCCAAAAGTGGTGACCTTTGTATGTTGGATTGTAGTTAACCGCTACCGTGCCAGTGAGATAAACCTTGTACACAATTTGTATTTTCATCTTGCCGCGGCTAGCATTCAATTCTGCAACCACACTCTGGCCTGGCTTGAGGGTAACAGAAATCCCTTCCTCGGAGCCGACATCTATAGACAGTTGCTCAGATCCGCCCTGCCCCCAAGTGTGGGTATAGTCAAAACTGGTTTTTCCACCACCACCAGAACCTAGGAAGCTCACATCATAAGAAAATTCTTGACTGACCGAAACGCTGTCTTCCTCGCTCCAGTTACTCGCAGTGGAATTGCTGACAGTCTCAGAGATGGAAGCATTGAAAGTTGCTGTTACGTTGCTATCATTACTAAGCGTTTTGCTGGACAAGATGCTCGGTGTTGAAGTGATTTCAAGAATTTTTGCACTGTGGACCTTAGTGACTCTTTGTACTTGAGTCCAGTTATATTTCGTATACAGGTCGCCCCAGGGGGTATTACTTTTAACATAGGCATCAGAGGGTTTCTTGCCGAAATATTTTTCGACAGCACTTTTCAGGCTTGAATCTTCGATGTTAAACGTTTTGCGGTCATCGTCAGTTATGACTTCCTGAACCTCACCCGTCGCTTCAACACTGGAGGAGTTCATGTCAGCGCCTGCTACAATAGTGATGACAAACCCGTCGCTTGCGTGAAGAACGAATGAGGTAGAGAGCAGAGCAGTTGCGCTACATGTTATAAGGACAGAGCGAATAAATTTGGTCATAATGATTCCTTTTCAGTTTAGTAATGCGTTCAATTGTATCTGATTATTACCATGAGTTTTGAGAGTTTTGACAAAAACTTCCACACAAGGTTTTACTAGCCGTAACTTTTTATTAAGATCTGGGACTGTACTAATAACTGTGTAACTGCTTATCATTAACCCCATAATTGGGAAGGATAGGCAGGCTAAGAACCTCATACGAATGGCCGTTCAGTACTTTAAGTTTTCAGATTTTTCTGGCAATATGGCATTTAAACTACTTACACGCTGGGATAGCCTTAATATGTCCATGTATACTTTGCTCCCCCAATACCATTTCAAGGTCATTTTCCATAAATTTCATGCCTTTAATGTCATAGGTAGTGCCAGTCGGTGAAACAGCTTTGACTGCATAGCGTTTGCCTGTAGGTGAAATGGCTTTGATATTAAATTGGTTTTTAGTAATGCGGAAAGCTTTTATATCAAGTTTTGTACCATCATTCATAACAGCTTTAATATGGAGTATTTTTCCATTATCTGTTACGCCTTTAACATCATGAACATTGCTCGTAGATTGTTTCCCTTTAAGAACTTTAGTATGCGCATGATGGTTGCCTTTGTCATTTAAAACTTTAATATCTAACATTTTCTGTCCTTGAATATTCGTTTCTACGATTGCTTTAACATCATATTGCCTCTGAGAGTTATTCGCATCAAAAGCTTTAATATCCAAAGTTTTTCCAGACTCATCGATGGCCTTAACATGCCATACATCATATGGTGCGGCAAAGGCAGTAGTAAAACTTGTTAGTATAAGCAAACCTATTATCTTTTTAATATATTTCATTTTTTCTCTCTGTTATATTTATTGGTTGGTGAGCGTAGTATTTTTTACACCAAACACCAAACATATAGTATATCTTAGATTCGGATAATAAGTATACGCAAATCCAGATTTAGATGATAAATTTGATAGTGATGCAAAAATGATTATGTGGCTGCCCTTGATTGGTTTCCAAGGTCTATAGAGCCCTTTCGCGTGCCACCGAACATCCTTTCTGAACTGGATGCTAGCGTCATGAAAGCAGATATTACTATTAGCAATCCAGATGATTTCTACTCCAGTCTCATTAATCTGCACGAGGGGTTATCGCCTGATGAAAGCCTCAAGGTCAACGCAAAATTGATATTGATGATGGCCAATGAAATAGGTGATTAGTCAATACTGGATGAAATATTGACTTACCTTCGGGACCAATCAGAGGAGCAGGCCTGGTGAAACAGTATATTTAGTACCCTCGTGTTGAGGGAACAGCATCGCGACAAGCCCATGCGGATCTGCTCGAAGGCACCTGCACCTATTAGCGGAAAATGAGCTAGGAGGGTTTTTCAGGCCCCCGTAGCATTCACCTACCACCACAGGAACCCGGCCAACTGAATGGACCAAATTTGGAGAACCACTACACTTTGTGCTTAACAACCTCGGGGACAGGCGCCCTTTAGCCTTTCCCGATTTTGAGTAAAAACTGAAGATTGCTGACAGGCTGGTGAGTGTATTGACTCACCGATTAGATTAATTGAGAGTTTGTCAGTGTGATACTGACCAACTAACAACCTCGGGTAACAACCTCGGGGACAGGCGCCCTTTAGCCTCATTCCCGATTTTGCGAGTAAAAACTGAAGATTGCTGACAGGCTGGTGAGTGTATTGACTCACCGATTAGATTAATTGAGAGTTTGTCAGTGTGATACTGACCAACAACCTGTCCTTGATTGATTTGATTGATTCAGTAAATTCACCCACGCTATTGTCGGTAATGTAAGATTTTCTCTCGTGGCAAAATCGGGAATGCTTGTCCTGGGTGCCTGTCCTCAAAATTTTCAAAATTTTGTTCAGCTCGGAGATGCGGTGGAAATTCGATATCGAGACAAGCCTATCTTCAGTGGTACATTTAATGATTAGGGTGCAGTCTTTAGACCCATGCTCAAACAAACCATTGAACAGGCGCATCACCACCCTACAGACAGCTTGTTCACTGGATGTGTTATCGGCCTCAGATTTAATAGTCTAAAATCAGCAATATACTAGGAATGTTTTAAATATAACCCCTTGGCCTATTCAAACTTACAAAGATGGCAGCCGGGGACGGGCAGCAAATATTTGGGGTCAGAGTAAAATATTAAATATTTGGCAAAATATTTGGGGTCAGAGTAAAATATTTGCAATATTTGGGGTCAGAGTAGAATGGCACTTACTTAAGACTTAACTCTTTGATATTAAATAAAATATCAACATGCTATCTAGTAAACTCTATGAACTAAA
>QIKG01000102.1 GCA_003232965.1 Oceanospirillales bacterium | reverse complement strand
CCGTGCGGCCATCACTGGCAGTAGTCTGCACCAGCCTGCCGGTGGTCTCGTTATAGCTAAAATCAACAAAATAACCGGTTAAAACGCCATCTTTGCCGCGTTCCTAGATGCGGGTAAGCCGATAAACATAGGCAACACTACCAAACTCGATATGAGGCACAGCAGAATATACTAGATTAAATATCACTGCATTCGTATCTTTTTCAGAAAAGTCCGAATCAGTATGAAGCTGAAATGGTGGAATTAAGAAAAGTTACTTAACTGGGTTGTAACAAATACCTTGACCATGTCACATTTGTATTTCGAGAAACATGTTATAATTTCTTCATTAAGAGATAAAGAGAAATGGAGTAAGGCAATGGCCTTATCAGTTACAAAAAATAAGCTAATAAACGAAATTAATCTGTTACCAGAAGATAAGCTAGGGGAAGTGTACAACTTCATCCATTATTTTCGCTTGGGCACAGAAAAGACAAACAAAAATGATAACAGTGTATTGTCCTTCTCTGGTTCATGGGAAGATATGGATGATGAAAAATTTGATGATTATTTATCAGATATATCAGAAAGACGAAACAAAGCATTTAGTAGCCGAAGTCGTTAATGAAGCCAGCATTGATAGATACGGATATTTTATCAAGATTTTTGAAAGGAAATACCAAGGTTAAAGAAAAATTCAAGAACTACCTAAGAACCTATAATTCCATTAATTTCAGTATCATCACCTATTATGAAATTTTAAGTGGCTTAAAACATAAAGATGCAAACAAGCAAATGAACATCTTTCTTGAATTTGCATCAATCAATATCATTTTCCCCCTCACCATACAGTCATCCGAAAACTCAGCAGTGATATATGCTGATCTAAGGAAGAAAGGAACACCTGTAGATGATATTGACCTTTTAATAGCGGGTATTGCTATTGAAAATAACATGATAGTTGTTACCAACAATACGAGTCACTTTGAAAGAATAGAAGGGCTTGAGGTAGAAAACTGGTCTTTATAGCTTGGTAAGGAGTTAGATTTTAATTTGGTAAAGTGAAAAATAGTTATGACGATAGAGTGGCAAAATCATCGCAAAAACACCGAATCGTATGATAGTTAATTTGGGAAAAGTTACGGTGGTAGAGTGGGCGGCTACACTCCTTCAGTGCCGTGAGTACTCGTTCTAGCAATTGGTGATGCGCAGCTTTCAATTTCACAAATAATTGCCGCCCCGTTTTAACCACTTTGCCATGGCATACAAGCGCCAGCGCACGGTTACTGCCCGGTGTTGTGATAGCTCCACAGGTAATAGTTGGCGCATCAGTGCAAACAGGTTGTGCGATAGCGCGGAGATTAAAAAATACATTAAAAAACACAGGGCATTGGCATTAAAATCCGAACAGGGTAGCCCTATGTGTCAGGATAGTTATCGCCGCCGAAGTCTAACTTCAGTTCCTTAATACGGTTCTCACTATCTTCGGCTCGCTGATTGTAGCAATGGATAATCTGACTATCGCTAAGCTCATCCCGGTTGGTGGCAATTGGTGGCAATCGCACGGTATACATAACCGCCCAGATTTATTTCTGCTGAGCCATCTTGTGCATCTAAATCCAAGCTTGCCTGGCCTTTAATACCCAGCCTTTAATAGCCTTTCTTTGAATGATCAGGGTGCCAACAGTAGGCGCTTTAGGCGAAGGCTTTTTCATAATTACCGATGCAAAAGCTGGTGCGGTAGGTTTGCTGGCCGTTTATCGCCTTGCCTTGTTTATCCAGTAGTGGTTGCCAATTTGAATCACTTAGCGCTGCAATCTGTGCCCGCATAGTTGCGCTGGTTTTGGCTCGGATAGCATACTCAATGCCCTCCTCATCACAGTACTGGATGATTTTGGTTTGATACCCAGCGGCATCAATACGCAGGGCCTTCAGAGTGCAACCTGAGGGTAACGACTGCTGGCACTGTTTGATAAAGGCCAGGTTATCTTGGGCTGGCGGTACATTACCTTGGCGAAAATCTACCGCTACAACCTGCCCGGTTTCTGCGATATGCCCCACCATAGGCATAAAACCTTTGTTCTTATTGTATGTCCACTGTGCGTTTCCACGAGCCTTATCGAAGTCACCACGCGGGTGAACACTGGGGCAGCGTGGAGAGATCGCTCTTGCGCATCCTTGCGCCCCGATCTACCTACATCCCGGGCGGAGTGATCAGGTCAGGGGGCGCGTTTCTGGTACAGGGGTGGGTTCGCATGGCGCTGGACTGAGATCAATAGCCATAGCCTATTGGCCGAGGGAAACCCAAGTTCTGTGGACTCAGACCAAACCAGAGGCACTGAGAAACACTGGGGCAGCGTGGAGGGATCGCTCTTGCGCATCCTTGCGCCCGCGATCTACCTACATCCCGGGCGGAGTGATCAGGTCAGGGGGCGCGTTTCTGGTACAGGGGTGGGTTCGCATGGCGCAGGACTGGACTGAGGACCAATAGCCTTGGTTATTGGCCGAGGGAAGGCCAAGTCCTGCGGATTCATTTCAAAGTAGGGGCACTGAGAAACACCTAGGTAGCGTGAAGGGATCGCTCTTGCGCATCCTTGCGCCCGCGATCTACCTACATCCATGTAGGCAAAAAAAAAACCTCGAACCAAAATGGCTCGAGGTTAATAAATGGATTGGTCGTTGGGGGACAGACCAAATCCGTATTCGATCCGTCGAGGGAGGGTTAACGGATCTTGTCACATAGGGGTGACGGTAGTTATGACCGGGGATTTTTTGATTTGTTCCGCAAATAAGTAAAAAAGTTTGGTTTTCTTTACCTATCACGGCTAAGCCTCTGTTTCTATATATTTAATAGAATTTAGTATAACGCTTACGACTTTCTATGCTAACCAATCTACCGGCTTCAGGTAGTTTAAATACAGGTCTTCTTCGGCACTACCCGGCTCAGGCTGCCAGTTATAGTCCCAGGCGGCGAGCGGGGGTAATGACATGAGGATAGATTCGGTACGCCCGCCCGATTGCAAGCCGAATAAAGTGCCGCGATCATAGACCAGGTTGAATTCCACATAGCGACCGCGGCGATAACGCTGAAAGTCGACTTGCTCTGGGCTATAGGGGTCATTCTTTCGGCGTTGAACTATCGGCAGGTAAGCTGGCAGATACGCATCGCCCACTGCCCGGGTCAGGGCAAAACAATGCTCAAACCCAGCTTCATTTAAGTCATCAAAAAACAATCCGCCCACACCTCGGGTTTCATCCCGATGGGGCAGATAGAAATAGTCATCACACCACTTTTTATACTCTGCATAAACCGTTTCTCCAAAGGGTTCACAGGCTGTTTTAGCCGTTTGGTGCCAATGAATTACATCTTCCCGGCGCGGGTAATACGGGGTTAAATCCCAACCACCCCCAAACCACCAAACCGGTTCTTCACCCGCTTTTTCAGCGATAAAAAATCGCACATTGGCGTGTGAGGTGGGGATGTGTGGATTCAGCGGGTGAATCACCAGCGAAACACCCAATGCTTGAAACGACCGCCCGGCCAGTTGTGGTCTGGCAGCGGTTGCCGAGGCCGGCAGTTGGGTACCGTGAACCCGGGAATAATTAACCCCGGCTTTTTCAATCACTGCACCATGGGTCATAACCCGGGTGCGCCCGCCACCCTTCAAGGCATTTGCATTTGCATCACTCGCCCGGCGTTGCCATTGGTCTAAAATAAAATCAGCTTCACCATCGGCTTTACTGAGACCATCACAGATGCTTTCTTGCAAGCCTAGTAAGTAACTTTCTACCGCTTCAATATCAATACTCATATGGGTACTCTAACTTGTTGCCCAGATTGGGACCTTAACCGCGAATCAATGTATTGCTGATGAGGTCTCGAATTTCACTAACTTTGCTTTGCTCGCCGAGGTCGCCATCGAGATAACCTGCCAGCTCAGATCCGCTGAAATATTTTTTAACTTCAGCCAAGCTGGTGGCCGCGACTGAAGCTGTTGGGTTGGCGCTGGTAGATACTAACGGCCCCCCAAAAACACGGCATAAGCGTCGACTTAACGGGTGGTCGGTAACCCGCACTGCCAGGGTTTGGTGTTTGCCGCGTAACCAGTCGGGGGTATCGGGTTTTACTGGGAATAACCAACTCACCGGACCCGGCCAACTACCAAGTGCGCGGCCCATTTCACAGACCGTGACCGGCGACAGTAGGTTTTGCAATTGTTCGAAATCTGCGGCGATCAAAATCAAGCCCATCTCTGCCGGGCGCTGTTTGATACTTAGGAGCTTTGCTACTGCTTTGGGATTGTACGGGTCACAACCTAGCCCCCAAACTGCTTCTGTAGGCCATGCAATAACCTCTCCCGCAATTAATGCGTCCACCGCTCCCTCAGTCGACAATTCAGGCAAAGATGCGCTCATGGTCTATACAGTCGCTTTAGCGGCGCCTTTTCCTGCGGTTTTTTTCTTGCTAGCTTTTTTTCTGGTAGCTTTCTTCTTACTGCGTTTTTTCTTACTGGTTTTCTTTTTCCGGGTTTTCTTCTTCGCAGTTTTTTTCTTGCTGGCCTTCTTTTTACGGCCTTTGGGTTCCGGCGCGGCTTCTAGCATTTTTAACAGCTGCTCCAGGCTAAAGGCTTCCCAGTCGACATCTTTTGGTCCCAGCCGGGCATTTTTATGCCCATCAGTTACAAAAGGCCCCCAGCGACCTTTAACAATCTGGATTTCGCCCATGGGGGTGTCTTTGATAACTTTCAGAATTTTAGCTAAGTCTGCAGCGATTTTTTCTTTAATCAGCTCCAGTGCCCGCGGCAATTCAACCGTGTATGGGTCATCATCGCCTTTAAGCGATACAAATTTACTGCCATAGCGGATATAGGGTCCGAAACGACCAATATTGGTAGTAACCGACTCGCCATCGACGGTGTCGCCCAGTTGCCGTGGCAACTTAAACAATTCCAGTGCCTCACCATAGGTAATGGTGCTGATGCGTTGACCGAAACGAAGCCCGGCAAACTCCGGCTTGCCGTCGGTATTTTCAAAATCTTCACGCGTTCCGATTTGTGCATACGGCCCGTAGCGGCCCAGCCGAACGGATAGTTCCAGTTCTTCACCCAGTTTGTTTTTAACATGGTTCGGCGGTACATTGCCCAGCAAGCGTTTCATTTTGGCTTCGCTGCGAGATACACTTTCTTCTTTTTCTTTAACCAACGCGATGAAGGGTTTCCAGAAGGATTTCATCAACGGTACCCAGTCTTTTTCTCCACGAGATACCGCATCCAGGGAGTCTTCCAGCCGGGCGGTAAATCCGTAGTCGACATAATCTTCGAAATGTTTAGTCAGGAAGGTGGCCACCACTATGCCGGTATCGGTAGGGTGGAAGCGTTTGCGGTCGAGCAGCACATAATCCCGGTTAACCAGAGTGGAAATAATATTGGCATAAGTTGAAGGACGGCCGATGCCATATTCTTCCAGCACTTTTACCAAACTGGCCTCAGAATAACGCGGCGGTGGTGAAGTAAAGTGTTGCTCTGAACGAATCGTTGCCAGACCAACAACTTCGCCTTCGATTAGTGCCGGCAGGCGTTTTTCATCTTTCTTCTCTGTCTGGGCAACACTTTCTTCGTAGGCTGCGAGAAAACCGGGACGGGCAATGGTCGAACCGCTGGCACGAAAAGTGGCGCCGTTGACATCAAATTCTGCGGCCACCAAATGCATCAGCGCAGGAATCATCTGCGATGCTATGGTTCGCTGCCAAATCAAACTGTAAAGTTTAAATTGGTCACCATCCAGGAATGGCCTCACCCTGGATGGGGTCAAACTGGCTGAAGTTACACGGATGGCTTCATGCGCTTCCTGGGCATTTTTTGCTTTGGTTTTATAATAATTGGGTTTTTCCGGCACATTTTCAGCACCATACTGACTGCTGATTTGTTTGCGTATATCGCTGAGCGCATCGGCCGACAACGATACCGAATCGGTACGCATATAGGTAATCAAACCCTCGTTGCTGCCTTCTACTGGCACGCCTTCATAGAGTTTTTGTGCGGTACGCATGGTGCGCTGTGCGGTAAAACCAATTTTTCTGGCGGCATCAACCTGCAGTGTAGAAGTGATAAACGGCGGAGCTGGGCGGCGTTGTTTTTCTCTGCGGGTAATCCGCGCGACTTTGAGCTCGCCCGCAGCTGCGAGTGCTAGGCGGTCGCGAATGCCGTTAGCTTGGGATGCATTGTTGATATCGAATTTTTTAACTTTATTGCCGTCAAGAATATCCAGATTGGCAATAAAATCTTTATCATCTTTGCTGAGGTCGGCCTCAATGGTCCAGTATTCTTGCGGGTCGAAAGCCTCAATTTCAGCTTCGCGTTCAACAATCAAGCGTAATGCGGGTGACTGTACCCGGCCGGCTGAAAGCCCCGGATTAACCTTGCGCCACAACAAAGGTGAAAGATTAAAACCCACCAAGCGATCGAGTGCCCGGCGACCCTGTTGGGCATTCACCAGGTTCATATCCAACTCGCGAGGGTTGGCGACCGCGCCCTGAATAGCTTTTTTGGTGATTTCTGAAAACACCACCCGAAAAACTTTTTTATCTTTCAGTAACTTTTTATCGCGCAGGATTTCTGCCACATGCCAGGATATGGCTTCTCCCTCGCGATCCAGATCGGTTGCCAGATAAATAGCCTCCGCTTTTTTGGCTTCACGAATTATTGCATCGATATTTTTTTTACTGCGCGGAATCCGCCGGTAATGCATTTTGAAATCCGCATCGGTTTCAATTGCACCGTCGCCTTTTATCAAATCACGCACATGACCGAACGAGGCCAGCACTTTAAAGTCCTTGCCCAGATATTTATTAATGGTGGTCGCCTTTGCCGGCGACTCCACGATCAACAGATTTTTTGCCATCTC
This sequence comes from Oceanospirillales bacterium, assembly GCA_003232965.1. Lineage (GTDB taxonomy): Bacteria > Pseudomonadota > Gammaproteobacteria > Xanthomonadales > SZUA-36 > SZUA-51. Next base: position 2,146 of record QIKG01000102.1, on the reverse strand, counting down.
TTCTTGCCTAACTAAACGACAACCGACGATCTTTACGACCGCCGGTTGTGCGCAATGATTTATCCTGTTACTAGAAAACAATGCCGAAAACGGCTGAAAACAGGAGCTCCTTATTATTAATGCAGGTATTCTCCCTCATTGTCAAACATCAAATCTTCCATCGAAGCAAAATTTGCCTCTTGACCGGGTTGATTGAAGAGTACCATCAGCACCACCCACTTCACATCTTCGAGGTCAATATCCTCGTTTTCCAGTGCTTGCAAACGATCTAAAACCAACTCGCGGCAATGGGTATCGAGCACTGCTGTATTTTCTAAATATAACAAAAATCCACGACAATCTGCATCCAAACGATCCAGTTCATCCGCGGTATAAACCCGCATGGGTTGATTATTGCTGACTACTGCAGCTGAGCTGTCACGCTGCTCTGCCAGCACATCAAGCCAGTGAAAGGCCTTGTCAATTTCAATGTTGGTAAAACCAGCCTGATGCAGTGATTCCTCCATCGAATGCCGGTCATCGGCTGCCGTAGGCTGCTCGTAGATATAGTTTTCAAACAGGTACATCAGCACCTCGAGTACATTTTCTTTCATTTCTTTCTTTACTCTAAAATTATGATTTACGGCTGAAAGCGCCTCCAGAATGGGTTTCCACCAATCCTCTCAACTCCAGCATGAGTAGCATGGAAGACACAGCCTGCGGTGTCAATCCGCAAGCACTACTAATTTTGTCCACATGCTGTGGATCATAGCTTAAACAGTCCCACAATTGCCGGTATTCAGGATCATCCGGCATGCCCGAAACCGTAGAATCAAGCGTATTACCAGCAGATATGGGTGTGCTTACATCGGCATACAAGGGCTGCTCGCTTTCTTCTTCAGCAGTCAGTCGTTGTCGCAGTTCTCCGGCCAATTCAGCAGCAACCGCAGTTAATTCCTGGAGCACATCTTTACCGGTTTCCACCAGTTTGGCACCATCGCGAATCAGCCGATGACAACCGCGCGCCATAGGGTTGTGGATTGACCCTGGAATCGCAAATATTTCGCGGCCCTGCTCGGATGCCAGCCTTGCTGTGATTAATGAACCGCTGCGATAGCCAGCTTCAACCACCAGCGTTCCCAAAGAAAGTCCGCTGATAATTCTATTCCGGGAAGGAAAGTGTGAGGGCCGCGCCTCGGTACCCGGCGGAAATTCGGAAACCAGCAAGCCCTGAGTGGCAATTTGTGCCGCCAGTGCGCGGTTGCAGGCAGGATAAATCACATCCACACCAGTACCCAAAACAGCGATAGTGGCGCTTTGTCTCAGTGCCGCCTTATGTACTGCAGCATCAATCCCGTCGGCAAGACCTGAAGTCATTAACAAACCCTGCTGGCTGAGATAGGCGGCAAAGGCAGTGGCGTTTTCCAGCCCTCCGCGAGTGGGGTTTCTAGAGCCTACAACCGCAAGCTGTGGCTGCCATAACAGCATCGGGTCGCCCACCAACCACAGGGCCACCGGTGGATCAGGAATGCGTTTTAATAGTGGTGGATAGTCGGGATTATCAATGGTCAACAGGTGGTGGCCAGGGACAGACAACCAGTCAAGATCACATTTAAGCTGTTGATTTTGTGCTTGATTACCCGTTTGATTCAGGTAACGCCTGGTAATCGAAGGCAGTCGAGAATTTGAAAATACTGAGGCAATACCGCCTGCCTCCAGTGCTGCGAGAATATCTACACGCCCCAGTTTCGGGGCGCGCAGTGCAATACACCATTCGGATAAAGGCGTGCTCAGAGACGCAGATCTCCGTGTTTAAGCAGATCGCCTTGTTTGATCTCACGCGAGCCGCCTTCGATAGCCTTATGTTGGCCACCGACTATCAGGCCGTAACTGATATTGTTAAAGCTGCGGAACACCATCAACTGACCAACAAACTCATCCGGCAGGGTGACTTTCTCGTTAGCAGATCTTGTATCGTAGGCGAGTGTGCCTCTGACATATTTAGCCTTGTCGACTATCTCATTACCCGGGTGGAAAACTGAGAAAACATGGCCAGCTTTAACGCCCTGCGAACTACCCGCACTCAAAGCGACAACCCGAAAATGCCCGGCATTCATCACATTGTCGCTAATGCTCAGCACATGCATATCTGCCGGCACCTGATCGA
>QIKG01000073.1 GCA_003232965.1 Oceanospirillales bacterium | reverse complement strand
CAAGCAATGCAGTTGTGTTGGTGAACCTGGGTACACCGGCGCAATTGGATAAAAAATCAGTGCGTAAATTTCTGGCAGAATTTCTTTCCGACCCTCGCGTAGTCAGTTTACCGCGAGTGCTCTGGTTGATGATTCTGTATTTGCTGATATTACCCTTTCGCAGCAGTAAAACTCTGGAAATGTATCGACAGGTGTGGATGCCGGAGGGTTCGGCTAGTTGAAAAAGTTGATCAGAAAATGCCACAACATAAAGTGAAATTGGCGATGCGCTACGGGCAACCCTCGGTGAGTTCGGTGTTGGAGGAGTTTACTCGCGATGGTATTGGTGACATCACGGTCATGCCCTTATATCCCCAGTATTCCACCACCACTACGGCCTCAGTTTTTGATGCGGTGAATGATTACTATCTTACTCGGCAGAAGCCATCGCGGTTAAAGCTGATTGAAAATTATTATCAGCAAAGCAACTGGCAACATGCGGTTGCAGACTCAATTACCGATTGGCAGGCGCAGCAGGGGCAGCCTGATCTGCTAGTTTTTTCATTCCACGGTTTGCCACAACTACTGGATCGCCGCGGCGACCCCTACCGCCAGCAATGTGAGGCCTCTGTTGCTGCCATCGTAAAACACCTCGGTATTTCATCAAACCAATATCTACTCTGTTACCAATCCCGTTTCGGCAGAGCCGCCTGGCTACAACCCTACCTTGAGTCTGAATTACAACGACTGGCAGCCGAAGGTGTTCGGCGGCTTCAGGTAGTTTGTCCCGGTTTTGCAGTAGATGGTATAGAAACGCTTGAAGAAATTGCGATTCGAGCGAAACGGGTGTTTATTGAAGCTGGTGGTGAATCTTTAGAATATATCCCTGCGCTCAACGACACTGACAATCACGCTTCAGTTATAGCAGAAATATCGGCAAACACAGTTTAGGCGGATTGGTTTAAGGTTAAAATATAGGCAGAGCCGTACCCCAAATTTAGGACAAATCGCTTAGGAGTTATTATCCATCAGTTATGCCGATTATAAGCTAGCATGTCCATGAGTTATACTTGAGCCTTAATGGTAGTATAAAATCATTACATAAATGATGAATCTGCTCAGATGATAAATGCAACAATTCGATGGAACGAGTGTCTTACGAGCAGGAATCGTCTATACTCACATCTTGTAGGAGGGATGCAATTATGAGCAAGAAACCAGTTAAACAGGTAAGTAAGTCTGAGGTCATCGTTAAGATAAGTCCTACTGGATCTCGAAGCGTTAAGTTAGAGGATGTGGTAAAAAGACAGATAGATTCTGGCAAATTTGCGCAATACAAAAAGCTAGCAGCGTCTTTGTAGTCAGGCACTTTAAAGATGCCTTGGAGTCTCGTTCTTCTGCCACTACTTGGTGGCTTCTGGTTTATAACCAAATATTATCCAACCAAATTCATAACCATTCAGCTTAGTCGTGAACGCCTAATTTTTTATTCCGCAACCGCGGCTGTGGGGTTGGCGGTGCTTGCATGGTTAATCGCCTTGATCGCTGGGCAATTGATACCAAACACTATTGGCTTAGTGGCTCAGATCATGCCAAAGGTGCCATATACTGGTACTGCATTAGTGGCGTTTGTATTAGGGCCCGTGTTAGCTTTTGCATTAAATCAACGGGTTGATGAAGGTGAAACAAACTATTCCGCTATCATGAAATACGGTGATAGTTTAGAGAAAACTATTGCAAAGGCTTCTTATTTTGATGAAGTGCTAATGTTTTCACTAAATTCTGGAAAAGTCTATATTGGTATCGTTATAGATGCACCGTCTGACCTTGCTGGAACTACTCAGTGGCTAACTATCGTTCCTTACTTCTCAGGCTATAGGGATCACACTACTAAAAAAGTAACCATCACTACTGAGTATGCGGACATAATTGAGAGCAGTGTCCAGGGTGAAAATAAACCCGTTTCGTTAGAAAGCTTTAACCGTGTAATAAGGGCTGCCGATATAGAGATGTGTGGAGTGTTTGAGTATACGGTTTGGGAGAAATTCCAAAGTACCTCAGAAGAACCCTAGAGAAAAATTGACCTTACAGACCTATAGCAAGGTATTTTGAGGTTAATTCGTACTATTGATTGGGTATAGCAGACATAAAAAAAGCCTATATTGGGCTTGTTTGAACCTTTGAATGGTGGCTATGGGTGCTATTTAACTAGGCTGTCATCTTATTGTATTGCATAGTTATTTAATATTTAGAATGTAGTAACTCTCTGAAATGTTACTACAGAATGGTATGTTTTAGGTCTGTTTATGGGGCTTTTAAAAAAGAGCCGGAATGCTTCATAGATGTAAGCGCTGTTTAAAATATAGATAGGCCGGGGAATTGCCGGGGAATTATTGAATCGTAGATATGACAAAGGCTCCTCTCGGAGCCTTAAACTCAGCACTAGCAGGCTTGTCATCGCCTTTGCCGTGCTGGCTACACTGGGCGGACCTTTGTGTAGTCTCGAATGCCTGATGCAAAGCAGAGCAGGAACACTAGTAATATACTACCTAAAGTAGTATTTTTCAACAGCTTTAAGCTTATATTAGCGTATTACACATCTATAAATGCTGGCTTAATTGACCTAAATTTAGCCCATGAAGAGCACAACTGTATACCTCTCTCATCTGTTCTCTGCCTAGTCTTTGCGTAAAATACAGACGCTTGCCTGTTTTGCTGTCTTTTTTCCCAAGCCTTATTAAATCCAGCCTATGAAAGCCTGCTGTGTAAATCATATCTCCTTTTACCCATGTATCATTCTGTTGAAATCTTCCAACTTGTGGCATAGAGTTTCTTGGTATTTTATAATGAAAAGGCATTGTTTTTTCTGGCATTTTTGTACTTAAAGCCAGCACGGTTACTAATTTAGCACGCCCGGTTATTGGTGGTGTAAGAACAACAACAGGTCTATGATTTTTAATCATCTCAGGCTCCTTGAAGCCTTGAGAAAAGTCGCATACTAGAATTTGGCCTGGTCGAGGATGAAAGGTAATTGCCACTTATAATAAATCCTTGTATCGTTATTTTTAATAAATGAAGTTTAACACCACTCATAGGCAGCGTAGTCTTCATACTGGCCCCGGCTAATGTCCGTCCGGCGGGGAATAAAAAGGTACTAGCTGCGTTGTGAGTTTTGAGGGGGCTGTGATTCGCAAAGTACCGCTAGGTATTCCCTCACTGGGTAAATGTCTGTCAGGCGGGGATTGAAAATCTTTCAACGCCTCAAAATTCTGAAGTGGCTGTGTGAAAATCCATCTATGGTGTCGGTGTTCTGATCCTAACGCTCAGATATTGGAATAGCCCCCGGCTCCATTGGGTATCTGGAACCTCCTACAGTCACCCTTACCCATTACTTACAAGCTAGCAGGGTAATGGACTACATACGGCAGGCTCGATGAGTGGCAAGCTGTATCTGAACCGGGAAGCCCAGCAGTGACGCTTACACAGCCATACAATCACTCATGCACCTGGTTTTTTTATAGTATGTTGAAGCTATTTCACAAAAAAAGCACAACATTTGGGATAATTAAATAGGTCATATTTTGATGCTTTGCTCTTCTCCCGTGCGAAAAAATGGCCTTCTGTTGTTTTTCTATAGGTTTAAAGGTAATCACCGTATTTATCCAATTGATGGTGGTGAAATCTACAGCCCGTTAACTATAAAATGACCACTACCACTTGGTAAACTATAAGGTACCCTTGGATTAGGTCAGATAGAGCTTTCATCTGCCCCTTAGATTAGGACAGATAAGCCATATTTGGGTTATTTTTGACTATTGCCTTATAGCATCTGCCCCTTAGATTAGGACAGTCTGTACCTGATTTTAGGATCGGGGTTTTTTATTGTATCGCTGCGGTACTTTGAAAACAGGCTTTCCAGGTTCCCATTCAATCCAGTCGTTTGTTGGTTCCTGTCCGTTATGCTTTTTACAGGTAATTCTCCATTCACGGGATTTTTTAGCCTGCCAATTATCTCCTCTGGTGTGTTTAATAAATCCGTGTCTTGATAGTTCCTTAAATGCATTCCCTGCCGTGTCCGGGTGGCAATTTATTTTCTTTGCGGCAATTCTTACAGCTAAATGTATTTCCCCATTGTTGCTACCATTAAATATAAATATCAGTTCATCAAGCAACGCTCGCGCAACAGGGCGTAAATCTCTAAAGGCTGGGGATTGCATCATGGCGCGGCTTTTTCCGACAAAATTCCTGCCTAGTGAAGTATCTTTATTCCTGGGGGCCATTGTTAATCCTTTAACAGGCTGCTAATGGTTTGCTGTCTGCCATTCTCAATAAAGCGCACCCCGTCCCTGGTTAATTCAGCGACTAATACGCAGTCATTTTCTCCAGCCCATGCCTTGTACACTTGAAGAATTAGATTTGGGTTATCAGCTATTTCTATCTGTGCCTGATGAATTAGCTGATAGAAGCCACCGAGGATTGGGTCGCGGTTACGCAGGCCAGTGAGAATAAAAGTTCTCATATCTCATCCCCCTTAGCTTGATTCCTGATTACTGAATGAAATCTGTGGGCAGACACGCACTGTCTACACTGATTCCATATGGCTATTTGTCTGAAAGTATGGAGGTTTATTTGACGTTTACTGATAGGCTGGTTAGTATCTGTGTTGCTGATACAAGATACACCGGCCCCCGTCATTGGGGGCTTTTTATTATTCACGTTTTACACCCCTTTAGCTGCTAGTTCGAGAATTTCAGCGGCTCTCCATGCTGTAGTCTTCGGTCCCAGCTTTACAGGTTTTGGATAACGACCCTCCCTCACCCCAGATAACCAGGCCGAGCGGCTAATTGGGATGATTGCGGGTATTCCTTTTTTTGAGTCCCCAATTATGTGGGGGAGGCGTAATAGTGATTGTTCGTTGATGCTCATTAGTCTTGTTCCTGTCTATAGAAGTACAAAACCAATTTATCAGGTGCTTCTGAAACCTTCATTACACAAAAACGTGTCGTTTTGATGTAACACTGAAAAAGCCATGTTTATTGACTTTTGGCAGCGCTCTTGATGTGACCATCCACTATCACTCGTGATAAGTAGTCAAGATAAGGTAGCGAAGTGACGAGCTTGATGTCTTTTTTTATATCGTATAGGCCTTTATCTCCTTTGCGGCCCTCGCTATCTTTAGAGTAAAGGTGATTGAGATAATCTTCGTTTTTCAATTTAAAATTAACATCAGCAAGCTGCTTTTCCAGCTCCCAAAGCACAATGTCAATACAAGGCAGTAATTCCTGCCTACGCCAGGCTTTTAAATCTGGATTGTGTAATCTCTGTGCTCCAGGTGCTAGTGTTTTATCAAATTCAGTCCAGATGCTCTGTGATTGTTTACGGCACCTTTTCAGGTGGTTTTTGAATTCCTTAATCAGCAACTTATCAGGGGTGTTCAGGTTTACAACCAATCTTAGAGTTGAGTCACTCCAATATTCGTTTTCGTTGCTAAACTCATAAATTGAATCTTCGAGGATTAAACCATGCTCGGCATTTATTAATGGTTCTTTTGCCTGTGTAGGTAGTTGAACTCCCAAGAACAGCCAATCTATGTATGTGAGCTCTTTGATGCCTTTGTCGAGTCTCTCTCTGGGTGTTGGAATCCACCTGAATCCTGATGGCTCAAAGTCAGGAGCTCTACTGCCAGTTATTTTGGCTACTTTATGCTCTGTTTGAGGGTATAAATGCTGAATCAAGAGCTTAGGAATATTTTCGTTTAATTTTGTTAGCGGGTGTTCACGGACATGCTCAAAGACTGCATGAATTAAGCATTTATGCCGTATGCATTCATTTCCAAGTTTTTTCTTTTCATGATCAACTGATTCATCCTCAAAATCTTTTAGCTTAGATTTCATCGTATCTAATAAAAAGAACATATTGTGTCTGATGTTCAAATGCCACAACCAGTTTGTGAATTCGAAATCTTTTATGGCCGCGTATTTTCTCAGATTAAACCAGTCAGCTAGATCTGGTGTTTGATAATTTGCATAGTTTGGAATCAGCGAATCGCTATACTGCTGCAAGTCTACTTCTGACTGTTCATTTGCCATTTCTCACCTTCACTTTATAGCCGAGCCATTTAATACGATGGTTATACCGTTAAAGGAGAGGGAGCTTGCTGGTGGTCCCCTCCTTTAGGTTGCTGTCACATATAATTTAGCTTTCCTGGGGGATGCTTTTACGAATCTGCATTACTTCTGCGCCAGTTTTTAGTCTATCCAGGTAATCAGCCCAGCCCTGCATCATTTTCCGGCGCTCTGCCAGGTGGGTTGTGCGGTTATAGGCCCGACCATTGGGGTCTTTTACGGCATGGGCTAGCTGATGTTCGATATAGTCCACCCTGTAGCCTAAAACTTCATCAAGTAGAGTCCTGGCCATTGCCCGGAATCCGTGGCTGCTCATAACCTCTTTAGGTATGCCCAAGTTACGCATGGCCGCTAATATGGCATTGTCGCTCATGGGCCTGTCCCCTTTCGGGTGCCTGGCACTGGGAAAAATGTATTTCCCTTTGCCTGTCAGTGGTTGCAAGCTTTCCAGTATGGCCACAGCTTGAGTGGATAACGGGACTATATGCTGTGTGTCAGTCTTGCTCACTGTAAACCGCCATTCTTTCGCTGGCAGGTCTATATCTGCCCACTGCGCTTGCCGTAGTTCCCCAGGGCGCACAAACACCAGTGGGGCAAGCTGTAGGGCATGTTGAACTGTTGCCGTGCCTTGGTAGCCGTCTAGTTGCCGTAACAGCCCAGCGACTTTGTTCGGCTCAGTAACCGCAGCAAAATGTTTTTTCTTTTTGCTCATGGGAGCCAGTGCGCCTTTCAGGTCACGGGTAGGGTCGCTCTCTACCCTCCAGGTGGCTACCCCGTAGCGGAATATCCGGCTACAGCTTTGTAATGCACGGTGAGCGGTTTCTATTTTGCCTTGCTGTTCAATCTTGCGGATAATTTCCAGTATTTCCGGTGGGATGATTTCGGGTATTACCCTGTCACCCAGATAGGGGAAAATATACATTTCCAGTCGTCTAATAATTTTATCTGAATGGCTTTTCTCCCAGCCGCTTGATTTTATCTCGAACCACTCACGTGCTAATGCTTCAAATGTATTTTCTTTTAGAATGCGTGTGGCTTTCTTTTCTGCTTTCCGTGCTTGACTGGGGTTTACACCATTCTTTAATAGTTTTCTGGCTTCGTCCCGGCGGTATCGGGCTTCTGTCAGGCTTACTTTGGGGTAGGTTCCCATTGATAACAATTTAGACTTGCCGTCATAAGAATATCTGTACCGCCAATACTTAGCTGAGGGTTTCCTGTTCTTACGGGGGCGCACCTCCAGGTACAATCCTTGCTTGTCGTAGTATTTGCGGGGCTTTGCTCCCGTGGTGGCATTTTGTGCTTTTTTATCTGTCAGCATAATGATTCCCTTAAATTCGGGGTAACTAAATTTTTGGGTAGGGTAACTGGTCTGGCCGCTACCACAAAAACGGGGTACATCTGTAGTATAGACCAATCAGATGCAAATAAGTGCTATATGGTGTGGCGTGATGTATAAAGGTATATAGGGCAAGGGTCGAGGATGATGTCAGAGGCAATAAAAAAGCCCGTAATGGACTAGGAATTGGTGGCTATGGGTGGACTTGAACCACCGACCTCAGCATTATGAATGCCGCGCTCTAACCAGCTGAGCTACATAGCCTTATTTCAGAAACCTTGGTGGTTTCTCTAAATTGCCCCGAAAAAGAATCAGGGCGCGAGATTGTCTACATTTAGCCGCTAAATGTCAAGTCTGATGCCCTTTTATTGTGATTATTTAATCAAAATCGGTACGCAAATGCTTCGAAGAACATTTCTTCAAATTCAGGCATGGTGAATGTGTGATTTTGCGGCCCCTGATGGCGTATTTTTATCGAGCCTAGCAATGAACCCATACGGCAGGAGGTCGGTAGATCCATGTTGTTGAGCAGGCCGTGGATTAGGCCGGCCCGATAGGCATCACCGCAACCGGTTGGGTCGATCACCTTATTGACTTTTGGTGTGCTTATGTCGGCGCTGCCTTCGCGGGTGTAGATAGTGGAACCTTTCGCTCCATGGGTAACAATGTAGGCATCCAGTTGTGTGGCGATTTGCTTAGCACTTAAGCCGGTTCTTTCCTGCATAACTTCTGCTTCGTAGTCGTTGACGATTACCCATTGGGCGCGGTCAATAAATGCTTTTAAATCATCCCCTTGGAATAGCGGCATTGCCTGTCCGAGGTCAAAAATATGTGGAATACCGAGCTCGGCAAGCTGCAGGCTATGTTGAATCATTCCCTCACGGCTATCGGGGCCTACAAGGCCAATAGAAATGTTATCACCCGCTTCGAGTATTCGGTTGCGGGTGCTGAACATCATGGCGCCGGGATGAAAAGCGGTGATCTGGTTGTCGTCCAGGTCAGTGGTGATAAATGCCTGAGGGGTGAACTGGTCTTCAATTACCTGAACATAATCCAG
>QIKG01000193.1 GCA_003232965.1 Oceanospirillales bacterium | reverse complement strand
AACAAGGCCTTGAAGCCTATGCCAGTTATCAACGCCAACACGAAGATGAGCTCCTAGGTGAAGGTGTGGCTTTTCCACTGGTTAGAAAACTACTCATGTTAAACAAAGGCCGTGAAGACAACCCGCTGGTTGAAGTTATTCTATTGTCACGCAATAGCGCCGATAGCGGGCTGCGAATTTTCAATACTATCGAAGCCTTTGGTCTAGATATTATTCGTGCAGCGTTTACCAATGGTGCACCCCCACAACAATATATGCGGGCTTTTGGTGCGCAGTTATTCCTTTCTGCTAATGATGAAGATGTCCGTAATACCCTTGAGTCGGGCTTTGCGGCGGCCACAATTTTGCCTTCAAGCAACCAACCACTTTCGTCATCCGGAACAATTGCGTATTGCTTTCGATGGTGATGCGGTTATTTTTTCCGATGAGGCCGAGAAAATTTCAAAAACATCCGGCTTGGCAGCTTTTTCTGCTTCCGAGAAAGCCGCAGCCCACACACCGCTGCAGGACGGCCCATTTCGGCAGGTACTACAGGCATTACACCGCATTCAGTCCGCTTGGCCGATAGAAAACAACCCGATCAGAACTGCATTGGTTACTGCGCGTTCAGCGCCGGCGCATAAACGGGTTATTCTGACTCTGCGGGACTGGGGCATACGCATTGATGAGGCATTGTTTCTTGGGGGCAAGGAAAAAGGTGCTTTTTTGAGCGCCTTTGGTGCTGATATCTTTTTTGATGACCAAACTCTGCACTGTAAATCAGCTCAGGAGCATGTACCCACGGGGCATGTTCCGCATGGCGTCGCTAATCAATAATTTCACGACACACAGCAAAAAAACCAGTGTTCTAACGAAATTGCTCATTGAGGATACGCTCTTCCAGAGAGTGATCCTGATCGAACATCAGGGTTAAAACCGTTGCCGTATCCTCAACCACTTTCACCCGGATAACATCACGAAACTCGATATAATCAGCAGTAGCACTAACCGGCCGTCTCTCGGCTTGCAGAATATCAATTTCAACACTGACCTCAGATGGTAGTACTGCGCCATGCCAACGCCGAGGTCTGAACGGCGAAATTGGAGTAACTGCCAATGCATCAGTACCCAGTGGCAGAATAGGCCCTCTGGCGGAAAAATTATAAGCAGTGCTTCCGGCCGCCGTCGATACCAAAATACCATCAGCGACCAGCTCATCAATTTTGATTGAGGCGTTAATGGAAAGGCGTAAATGTGCTGCCTGATTACTTTGCCTAAGCAATGAAACCTCATTAATGGCCAGTGCCTCGTGCTCACTACCATCGGCGGAGGTTGCGGTCATACGCAGTGGATTAAGCCTAACACTGCTTGCCTGCTCTAGTCGCTCAAGTAGTTTGCCATCTTGATAACCATTCATCAGAAAGCCGATCCGCCCCATACGCATGCCGTAAACCGGCAGGCCGGAATCAACCATTCGATGCAACACCCGGAGCATAAAGCCATCACCGCCCAACGCTACAATCACATCAGCTGTATCCAACTCGGCATGCCCATACATTAATTTAAGCTTTTTTATTGCTGCAGGTGTTTCTGCGTGTTCGCTACCGAGAAAATGGATTTTATTTAGGCTCATAAGCTATTTTCAGTTAATAATGCCCGCAAAGCCTGTACAGCAACAGAAATAGTAGCAAAATCAATTTCTGATAAAGTACGCATATCCGCGAGCATTTCTATCACCCGGTCGAGTTCCTGCTGATTTGCCTGTAACCAGTGTTTAACTGGATTGTCACCTTGGTCCCCGTACGCCGCTAGGACCTGCCCTGCCAATGCCCGGTGGTATCGGTACAGCTCTTCGCGTAAATTACTGCGGGCTGATGCATGCCAATAACCATCAACTGCCAGACCTTCTATCTGTTGCATCAACCATTTCAGGTTCATGGTTTGTCCTAACTGGTAGTAAACAGAGGCAACTTTTTCAACCGGCAATTCTCTACGACTGGCTTCATCTACAATATCCAGCGCCGAGGGTAGGCGATCGAACAATACCAACTGCTCGGCAAGATCCGCAGGAAAGCCTGACTCGGTATAGCGTTGGACTTTGCTTTTTAGCAGTCTTTGTTCGTCCGCATTAATTAAAGTAGGTAGACTATCGCGCAACTGCTGAATGCCGGGTTTCAGCCGATCTGACTGAATTTGGATATCCAGCTGTTTTCCGGGTTGAACCAAAAGCCAGCGAGTGGCGTGTCGGGTTAGTGTCCAGATAACCACCAGAGCATCGGTTTGCGCGCTCGCAGAAACTTTATTATCCAATGCCTCCACGGCTAACCATAAGGGATTCAGGTTAAAAGTATCCCTGACGATGGTATAAGCTTTTGCAACCTCGCTTGGACTGCTACCCGTTGCCTGCTGCATCATTAAACCAAATGAAGCACCCATTCGATTGACCATGGAATTGGTGACCATGGTCGCTATAATCTCGCGTTTTAATCGATGTTGCTGCATTTCCTTGGGGAAACGCTGTTGAATAGCCTGTGGGAAGTAGCGGTGTAACTCGCTGCCAAGATAGTCATCTTCCGGTACATCGGAGTCGAGCAATTGCTGATAGAGTACGATTTTGGCATAAGAAAGTAATACTGCTAATTCGGGTCGGCTCAGGCCCTTTCGGTTTAACTTGCGTTCTTCGAGCAAGTCGTCCGCGGGTAAAAATTCAATTTCGCGATCCAACAGACCGTCCTGTTCAAGCGCACGGATAAAGTGCGCCTGTGCGCCGAGTCTGGTACCTGTCAAATGGACCATCATTGAAATTGTTTGCGATTGCAGATAATTAGAACGCAACACCAATTGGTCAACATCCGCTGTCATTTCCACCAGCAATGCATTCCTCTGCTGCATATCTAATTTACCCTGCCGCATGATCTGGTTGAGTAAAATTTTTATATTGACCTCATGATCAGAGCAGTCAACTCCCGCTGAATTATCAATGAAGTCGGAATTAATCCGTCCACCGGATAAAGCATATTCGATTCGTCCAAGCTGGGTAAAACCCAGATTACCGCCCTCTCCTACTACTTTAGCGTTTAACTCTTTAGCGTTAATTCTTAGAATATTATTCGCTGTATCCCCAACATCAGCATCGCTTTCTTCTGTTGACTTCACATAGGTGCCAATACCGCCGTTCCAGAGTAGATCAACCTGCGCTGTGAGCAAAGACTTAATCAAGACAGTTGGTGTCATTTGTTGATCTTTGACTCCCAGCCACTTGCGCATTTCATCGCTGAGTTCGATAGCTTTTGCCTGCCGGGAGAATATCCCGCCACCTTTGGAAATCAGTTTTTGATTGTAATCTTGCCAACTGGAACCCGGTAAATTAAACAATCGTTGACGCTCTACAAAGCTAACTTTCGCATCCGGGTCAGGATCAAGGAAGATATGCAAATGGTTAAATGCAGCTTTCAGGCAGATATGTTTCGACAACAACATGCCATTGCCGAAAACATCACCCGCCATGTCACCAATGCCTACAACCGAAAAATCCGTGGTTTGAATATCAACATCAATCTCTCGGAAATGTCGCCTAACTGACTCCCAAGCGCCCTTGGCAGTAATGCCCATGGCTTTGTGGTCATAACCAACCGAACCACCCGAAGCAAAGGCATCACCCAGCCAGAAGTTATAGTCTGCCGAAATTCCATTAGCAATATCTGAAAATGCTGCTGTGCCTTTATCTGCTGCCACTACTAGGTAGGGGTCATCACCATCCAGCCTGACAACTCCTGGCGGGGGTAGAATTTCATCTTCATCGAGGTTGTCTGTGACATCCAGCAAGCCACGAATAAAGTTCTTATAGCAATAAACACCTTCTGCCAAGGCTGCTTCCCGACCACCATCCGGGCTTTGTTTAACGAAAAACCCGCCCTTGGCACCCACTGGGACAATCATTGTGTTTTTTACATTTTGGGCTTTCATCAAACCCAGTACCTCAGTACGAAAATCCTCACGCCTGTCTGACCAACGCAAACCACCCCTGGCGACTTTCCCCATGCGTAAATGAATACCTTCCACCCGAGGTGAATACACCCAAATCTCTCTATACGGGCAGGGTTTAGGTAAGTCAGGGACCCGCGCGGAGTCTAGTTTAAAGGACATAAACTCACGCGCCTTGCCATTATCATCCTGGCAAAAATAATTGGTTCTCAGGGTGGCCTCAATGGTTTCACTGAAGGCTCGCATAATCCGGTCCTGATCCAAACTTCCAACCAGTTCCAAGGCGTTGACTAGTGCTGCCTGAATCGCCTCGTGGTGGGTTTTTCTATCTCTTTCAATGCGTGAACGGACAATCAGAACCAGGGCCTCTACAAGCGCGGGTGACTCATATGTATCCAGCACCCTGAATATTTTTTTCAAGCGCTTTGCATGCCGCAGGGCACGCGCTTCACTTTCATCGGTTCGAGCCGGATCAAATTGTTCTTTAAACTGCTCTACCAGCAATCGCGCAATCAAGGGGTAGGATTCCATGGTTTCTGCCATATACGCATGCGAAAACGGCATCCCGGTTTGTAGCAGGTACTTACTGTAAGCGCGTAAAATAGCCACCTGCCGCCAAGGCAGCCGTGCGGCCAGCACTAGCCGGTTAAAGCCGTCACTTTCAACATCTCCCCGCCAGGTTTTTTCAAAAGCCTGTTGAAAAATATTCCGCACGGCTTCGATATCAAGATCGCCGCCATTGGCCAACACCATATCAAAATCCTGTACCCAAACAGTCTTTTCCGGCCCCAAAACAAACTCATAAGGCCGCTCACTGACTATTTTCAGGCCCAGATTTTCCAACATCGGCAAAACATCACTGAGAGGAATCGGCCGGGTGTATTTAAAGATTTTAAAGCGCAGCACGCCCATGCGTTTTTTGCGCGGCCGATACAGGCTCATACGCAAGTCGTCTTCATCGGTCAGCGCCGCAATACTCTGCAGGTCATAACTGGCTACCCAGGGTGAAACATCCTCTGCATAAGATGCCGATACTGTCTGTGCATAGCTGTCATACAGCGCCAATCCTTCGGCCTCACCCAGCTTCTGGAGTAAAATTTCACGCAGTTCATCGCCCCATGAACGCACCGCTTTAATGATTCTTTGTTCAAGTTCATCAATATTGATTTTCGGGCTTTCGCCAACACGCGGACGCACCAAAATATGCAGTCGGGCCAATGTGGATTCAGAAACTTTAACCTGATAATCAAGGGTCTCAGCTTTCAGTGCGCGTTTCAAAATTGACTGAATTGCCATTCGATTTTCAGTATTAAAACGATCCCTTGGCAAGAACAACATGCACGAATAAAACCGCCCAAAGCGTTCGCGGCGAATAAACAAACGGATTCTCTGACGTTCCTGAAGTTTGAGCACTCCCAATGCCAAGGCCGAAAGCTCAGCAACCGTTGACTGAAAGAGCTCATCCCTGGGTAAAGTCTCAAGAATATGCACCAGTGCTTTCCATGCATGCGAGCCCGGCCGCAGCTTTGATTGCTGCATGACCGCTTCAACCCGGTGTCGCAACAAAGGGGTTGACCAGGCGCTGCGGGTATAGGTATTGGATGTAAACAAGCCGATAAAACGGTGTTCGCCAACGGCTAAACCATCATCAGCATAGATTTTTACCCCGATGTAGTCCATGTATCCACTACGGTGAATAATTGAGCGGGAATTGGTTTTAGTAATAATCAGAGGTTCAGGATGTGCCTCTCGCGTAAGCGCATTTTTATCCGGCAAATCCGACATTGGACGACTGGTAACCGGAGCGTGTTTTGCTGCGAGCATTCCCAGGCCAGTTTCTGCTTTTGCTTCTAAAACTGCATTCTTAGCGGATCCTGTTACGGCATACTCACGATACCCGAGGAAGATAAAATGATCATCTGCGAGCCAGTTAATAAAATCGGCAGCTTCAGCAGCGGTAGCCTTTGCCACTGCCGGACTGTGTGTAGATAACAAGCCTGCTGCCACTCTAGCCTGGTCCTGCATTTGTGACCAATCCTTAACCGCATACTGCACCACATTTAGCGTTTCGAGCGTCTTCTTTTTTAAGCGCTGAATTCGGTCTTTACTCAGGTGGGCTATATCCAGCTGAATGAGTGACTCGGTAAAGCAATTTGCTTTATCAGCATTGGAGTCGGTCTCAAGTAGTTGTTCCAGGTTACCTTGTTGGTCGCGCTGTACAGTTATTACCGGATGAAACAGGTGTCGAATCGCGATCCCATTTTCCGCCAGCAACAGGCTGATAGAATCGACCAGAAAAGGGCCGTCAATATTCAATAACTGAATGACGGTGGAAGGTGATTCCCAACCGTCAACATCCAGTTTTGGATTGAATATCCGTAGTTTTGGCTTACTGATGTCGCGTTGCTGGATAAATTTATAGAGGTGTACAATCCGGGTCAATAAATGTTCCGCTGTTTGCCCGGAAAGTTCATCGCTAGTAGCACGCTGAAATAAGGTGGCGGTCAACTGTCGCAGCTCTTTCTTTTCCTGCGCTGAATATTCCGAATCCGCTGATCCATCTAACAGCCCTGTAACCGCTGTATATATCTCTTTTATATCATTCATTGTTGCCTGTTTCCACAGTTATATTAGCACTCGCCGGCGCTGTAAATATTACCTAATACCTGTAACACTGCGGGATATGACCATGCGTTGAATTTCGCTGGTCCCCTCGTAAATCTCGGTTATTTTAGCATCACGAAAATAGCGCTCAATTGGCATTTCCCTGCTATACCCCATACCACCGTGTATCTGCACCGCCTGATGGGTAACAAACATGGCCGTTTCAGAAGCAAATAACTTCGCCATTGCGGCTTCTGTGGTGAATCGCCCACCCTTACCCTCCGCCTGCATTTGCTTGGCAATGGCCGCCTGATAAATTAACAACCGACTGGCCTCTATTCTGGTTTTCATATCCGCAATTTTAGTCTGAGTCATTTGAAACGCACCGATGGGCTTGCCAAAGGCTTTGCGTTCTTTTACATACTCAACAGAGGCTTCATAAGCAGCAAGAGCGATGCCTAATGCTTGGGATGCAATGCCGATTCGTCCGGCATCTAGCACACTCATTGCGCTGATAAAACCCATACCCGCATCGCCCAGCATATTTTCTACCGGACAATGATAATTATCAAATTCAATTTCACAGGTGGCGGATGCACGAATACCCAGTTTAGGTTCTTTTTTTCCACGAATATAACCGGGCCGGTCCGCCTCAACAATAAACGCACTAATTCCGCGTGCGCCTTTATCCGGATCGGTAACGGCAAACAACACACCGTACTCGGCTACTGGGCCGGAAGTGATCCATGATTTTTTACCATTTATGACAAAGTGGCTGCCATCTTTGCTTAGTTTGGCCTGCGTGTTCATTGCCGCTGCATCTGAACCCGATTGTGGTTCGGTTAACAAATAAGCGCCAATTTTTTTACCCGTGGCAATATCACGAACATATTTTTGCTTTTGCGCCTCGGTACCATTTTTGAGAATACCGTGACAAAACAATGAATTATTGACTGACATTATTACTGCATGGGCCGCATCGGCCTTGGCTATTTCTATCATCGCCAGCACATAGGCAATGCCATCCATACCGGCACCACCATACGCTTGCGGAACCTCTACCCCCATCAAACCAAGCGCCCCCATCTGGCGGATATTCTCCAATGGAAATTCACCACTTTCATCAAAAGCCGCAGCTACCGGAACAATCTGAGATTGAGCAAAATCCCGTGCCGCATCCTGAATCATTTCCTGTTCTTCGCTTAGCCTAAAATCCATGCCTAAAACCCTTAGCTATATTCTGCTTCTCTAAAGTTTGAATTATAAACCCTTGTAGCGCTAACCGCACATACTTGAGCAGACTTTCACCTAGATCCTGCAAGTGATCGTGCTTAGGCAGTGCACCAACAGTAGGCGCTCTTAGGCGAGATATTGATTTGTAGAGTGAATGATAAATTCAGTGGGATCCTCATTGTGATTGCTGAAAAGTTTCATTTGCTATACGGATCAAGAGCTTGTGCTGAGTGAGTGCGAGCACTTGCAGGATTTAGATAATAAAATAAATAGGCATTGTAGTGCCATCCCGATTGAGTTTCTGCACCAGCTGTTGCATTATTGGCGCGAAGATTAAAACTGGTGAGAATTCCAATCGACCTGCAAACTGCATCACAACATATCCGCCTGCTCTCTGATACCACCCGTGCCCGGCTGCTATTCCTGCTGGAACAGGAAGAACTCAGTGTGGCAGAACTAGCTGCTATTACCCGACTGGCACAGCCCAGGGTGTCAACTCATCTTGCTAAGCTACGCGAAGCGGGTATGGTCAATGACCGCCGTGATGGCGCCTCGGTCTATTATCGCTTGAGCTCGCGACAAGATAACCCTCAACTAACCGCACTCTGGGAAACCTTTTGCGAGAGTGTTCGCGACCCTCTGGTTGAACAGGACCGCAACCGTATCTCAGATATTCTGGCGCAGCGCACAGCTGGGCGTAACTGGGCCGATTCTGTAGCCGGTGATATGGACCGGCATTATTCTCCTGGGCGAACCTGGGAAGCAACCGCCCGTGCCCTCGTCCATTTACTCAAACTCGGGGATGTGGTCGATATCGCATCAGGTGATGGGGTAATGGCCGAATTGCTCAGCGAACACGCGCGTAGTATTACTTGTTTTGACATCAGCGACCACATCCTAAAAGCGGCAAGAAACCGCCTACAGGGCAAAGCCAATGTCAGCTTCCAGAAAGGTGATATGCATGATCTACAATTAGCTGACAACAGTATGGATACAGTATTGCTGATGCATGCCCTAACCTACACCGCCGACCCGCAAACGGTTTTTAATGAAGCCGCGAGAGTATTACGACCCGGTGGCCAGTTACTGGCCGCAACCTTGTTAGAGCACAAACATAAACGCGCAGTTTCAAGCTTTGATCATCTTAACCAGGGCTTTAGTCAGGCGGATTTACAGTCATTTTGTGGCACTGCTGGGTTACAAGTAAACTATTGCACAACCTCGTCAATAGAAAAACGCCCACCCCACTTCGCCGTATTGACATTATTAGCAAGTTTGCCGATAGCGGCTGAGTAAACTTTAGATATATTGAAATATTAGGCGAAACACTCCGCAATTGTTCTTAAGGAATATTTTCCCAAGTGCAGATAAAGTTGATAGCTTTACGGTATTCAATATTGGTGGCAACAAAATAAGGTTCATTGCTGCTGTTCACTACAATACTCAATGTCTATATATTCGCCATGTGTTGAATATGACAAAGGGAAATGGAAAGAATCATGAATAGACAATTAGAAAATATCTCGAAAGTATGGCCAACTATAAAAGCTGTATTCTCTGTACATATACCTAATTTTTGTCTTAATTTCAATCAATTGTGGTCTGACCCCGAAAATATGTCATTCCCAGCCACGAATGATGATTACGTTTCCGTGATGGTGTAAGACATTTAGCATAAAGCCAAAGCCAAGCTCGACTCCTGCGGCTATTTCCTGATCTTTAAACTGTCTTTGGTAGGACTCCAAGCGGAAATTTTCTCCTGTTTTCGGATTCTCTGAAACTACTATTACCAACTCAACGTGTTCAGCTGCAAAATACCCTTTGGCTCTATCTAGTTGGGCCGCGTTAAACGACATCATTGGGACATCGAAGATATAGCCCTCACCCTCAGCACTGAACTGAAAATAGTTCTCGGAGCCAGGCACTTCGACTATTACAAAGTTGTCAGCTTCTTGCTCCTGCATCAAGCGAAGTGTCCTAGCGAGCTCGCCAGCCTGCGGGTGTTCGAACTCAGTTGCGGAAGCGCTCGAAGTTAGCAAGATTACCAATACGACTAGGTGGTGCAGATACATATTACCTCCTCAAATCACGCATAACGACCTAATAACCGGCGCCTACGAAGTAGGCGTCCGTGTTGATTTGACTATTATGCGGCAATTAGCTTAACCTTATTAACCTTTTTGAGCTCTACATTCTTTTTAGCTTGCCATAAATCATACGAACCTTGCATGGCAAGCCAGCTTTCCGGAGTGCGACCTAAAGCTTTAGACAAGCGTAATGCCATTTCAGGGCTCACGCCACTTTGTTGCTTTAACACCCTATTAAGGGTAGAAGCAGCCACATTAAGTTGCCCCGCTAGATAACGACAACTTAGCCCAAAAGGTTCCATATAGGTTGCCTGCATAAACTCACCAGGGTGAGGGGGATTGTACATAGCCATTAGTGATAACCCTCATAGTTGACGATATAAACATTACCGTCAATAAATTCAAATGTTACCCGCCAATTTCCATTTACTGAGACCGACCAGATACCTTTTCTGGTGCCCTTTAATGGATGGAGCTGGTAGCCCGGAACATCAATATCTTCAATTGTTTGAGAAGTATCTAGGCAGCAAATTGCATACGAAGTTTTCTTGAATGGCTTGATTGAACACCCCGTGCATTTCCAGTTTTAAAGAACTTCTCTAATCCTCTGTGCTTGAAAGACTTGATCACAATGGTAGTGTAGCATGTTGCGCAACGCTGTCAAGCCGCATAACGAGGCTGTAGAAAAACCTCCGAATATTAAAAAACCCTATTTATAGCAAAAATATATAGCAAAAATATATCCTTAATAATCAATGTGATATATCTCACGATTTTCAATAAAATAGGGCATTTGGGGTTTTTCTACAGCCTCAACGACCAAAATCAGCGGCAATTTGCTGCGTTTTTTGTGCTAGGCTTTTTTAGCACAACTCAAACACCACGGAAAAATGCCCGAGTTGATTGCTTTTGTTAGCGGCTTTAATACTCAAACATTTCCTGCAAGCAGGAACAGAGCGCCACCTGTGTTTTAGCGCTAATCGTTCCTAATCGTTTTACTAACCTAGATTTATCTACGGCCCTGATTTGATCAAGCAAAATCAGCCCACTTTTTCCCTTGAACCTACACTTCATGCGACAAGGAAACTCAAAGCCCTTTGTTGTCATTGGAGCCATGAGTATCGTAGACAGCGTTGACATTTCATTTGGAGATATCACAACGCAGGGGCGTGTTTTATTAATTTCTCGCCCCTTCGTAGGATTGAGATCAACTAGCCATACATCAAACCGTTTTACCATCACCATTCTAACTCTTCATCCGAAGCCAAAGGGATATCAAGCCACTCACTATCGAGCACTTCCTGGCCTTGAACTGCAATAATTTCCTCTATTGCCTCTTTCCATCCATCGCGAGCTTCTTTTTTGGGGGTAATAAGCAGTCCATCGCTAACCAGCTGTAACTTAAGCTCTTTTCCTTCTAAGCGAGCCTGCTCAACCAAAGGTTTAGGGATTCTAATACCTTGAGAATTTCCAATTTTGACTAAATGAACCATATTCCTTACCTCTATGCTCCAAAAATAAATGTAACTATAATGTAATTACGTTAGGTATTCAAGAAACTTGAGGTATTGCGAAAACTTCGTGAGCAGCTTACTTTGAATTAAGCGGCGCGTTTACGCATCCGGTGGAGCCAGCTTGCTGGCGGAACGCACTTTAATGTTTTGTTATGCGGTGGTGTATCTATTGCCACCGGAATCCCTCTTTGTGCGCTGAACTTATTCACAGTTTAGTATGTTGTTTGCGCGTTTTGCCGATTAACGGCTTTTTCCGAAGGCCACGGATACTAGACTAAAAGCTGCCCCGATGTTTTTGGTTACGACTTGGGGTAGCCACCGGGCGATAAACTTGCTACCGGTCTTTTTGCCCTAAAAATCTTGGGGCTGGGGCCGCATAACGTCTTTCGTTGGTCACTGTTAACGCAATTGTTATAATACCCCTTATGCTATATTGTACAATAATATCGTACCAAACAAATAAAGAGGATTTCATGCAAAATATAAACATCAGTGATTTTAGAGCCAACCTATTGACTTACCTACAAAAAGCACATGATGGCGAAGAACTTACAGTGACCTCGCACGGAGAAGTTCTTGCCACAATACTACCACCGATAGATAAGCGGGAAAAGGCTAAAAAAATGCTAAACGCACTTTCAAAGACAGCCGTGATTGGGGACATAGTTTCACCAACCAAAAACGATTGGAAATCTATGAAATGATTGTAATGGATACCTGCTCAATTATATGGGACGCATTATCTCCGAAGGATTTATCTCAAAAAGCAAAACTAACCATAAA
>QIKG01000072.1 GCA_003232965.1 Oceanospirillales bacterium | reverse complement strand
GAGCTTTTTACTCACGAGGGTGCGGGCACGCTGATCCGTAAGGGCGAACGCATCTATCAGCTGGATGATCTGGCTGAAGAACAACACCGATTGCTGGTCGATCTGCTGGAAACCAGTTTCTCGCGTAAGTTACGCCCGGATTATTTTTCCAGCCTGAAACTGCAAACAATTTTATTTGCCAGCAGTGGGCGTGCGGCCGCGATCATTACTAAGGGTATAAACGGTGTGGCGTATCTGGATAAGTTTGCGGTCACTCCTGAAGCCCGCGGTGAAGGCTTGGCGGCCACACTTTGGCAGCGATTACAAACACAATACCCTGTGCTGTATTGGCGATCACGGCGTTCCAACCCGATAAATAACTGGTATTTTCAAGAGGCGGAATATACCGCAAAAAATGATACATGGGTCGGCTTTGCTTATGGTATGACAGATGTGGTCGGCGCAGCTGCTTGTCTTGAGGATGCTTTCTCCCGCGAGGATGGCTGGTTACCACTGGACAAAGCTGCGGAGTCGCACAAATGATTCGCGCTGCGGTTATCGGAGCACGGGGTTTCGTGGGTGCTGAACTACTCCATTTACTGGATTCACACCCACAGGTAGAAACCGTGGCCGCAAGCTCACGCGCGCACGCGGGCAAACCGGTTGCTGGAATTATAGATAATTTCACTGACAATAATTTGTATTTTAGTGAACTGGAGCCAGCGGCAGTAGCGGCATTGCAACTGGATGTGTGTTTTTTAGCATTGCCGAATGGATTAGCGGCAGACTTTGTTGCCGCGATAAATAAAAAATCGGCTGACACCACTATTATCGACCTGAGTGCCGACTATCGCTTCGATGACCACTGGGTATACGGACAACCGGAACGCCTGCGGGCCTTGTTGGCTGGCGCTAAACGCATTGCTAACCCGGGTTGTTATGCCACTGGCGCTCAACTGGGCTTGGCACCATTGGTTGAGCAACTGGTGGAAACGCCGGCAGTCTTCGGGATTTCCGGTTACAGCGGGGCAGGCACAACACCATCGCGCAATAACGATTGCAAAGTGTTAAAAGACAACATCATCCCCTATAAGCTAACCGATCACATCCACGAACGGGAAGTCAGTCGTACCCTGTTACAACAAGTGCGTTTTTCACCCCATGTAGCCGGTTTTTTTCGCGGTATTCAGCTGACGATTTCAGGCAAACTAAAAAACGCCCTGAGTGTGTCTGAAATTGAAAATCTATTCCAGCAGCATTATCAGGACTGCCCTTTAATAACGATAAGCGCGACCCCGCCTGAAGTTGCGGATGCCGCCGGTAAACACGGCGTACAAATCGGTGGCTTTAGCACTTCAGAAAGTGAGCCGGGGCATTTTGTGTTGGTAGTAACGCTGGATAATCTACTCAAAGGCGCAGCTACTCAGGCGGTTCAAAATATGAATCTAGCGCTGGCTGATGAGTTTGCTTTAAATGAATTTGATGGTATAGATTATGAGTAATAATAAATCGGAAAATAATGTGCTTTGGGCGGAAGAATCAGCTTTAGCGCCCGGGGTGATGGCGTTTCTTGCCGGTGAAGATGTCATTCTCGACCGCCAGTTGCTTATCTATGATATTCAGGCTACGCAAGCGCATATTCGCGGGCTTTCCCGTATCAATATATTCAGCTCGGCAGAAGCCGAGCAATTGGTCAGTGCCTTGGATGATTTACTTAGCGAATTTCAGGCCGGCACATTTATCCTCGATGAGCGCTTTGAAGACGGCCATTCAGCAATTGAGGCTTATTTAACCGAGCGTTTTGGTGACCTGGGTAAGAAAATTCATACCGGGCGCAGCCGTAATGACCAAATTTTGGTAGCCACCCGCTTATATCTGCGCGCAAAGTTAACAACTGTACATAAACAAACATTAGCTGTGGCAGCCGCCTGTTTACAGCGCGCGCAGGCCGATGAACTTACCCCCATGCCGGGCTATACCCACCTGCAACCAGCGATGCCATCATCAGTAGGTTTATGGATGGGGGCATTTGCCGAGGCTATGTTGGATAACGCCGACTGGTTATTAGCCATACAGCAACAAATAAACACCTCACCTCTAGGTGCAGCCGCCGGCTTTGGTGTAAGTTTGCCACTAGACCGGGAAGGCGTAGCATCAGAGTTAGGTTTTGAAAGGCTGCAAGTTAATGCCCAATATGTACAAAACTCGCGCGGTAAATTTGAATTGATGGCATTACAGGGCATCGAACAGGTGATGCTGGATGTGCGTCGCCTAGCCTGGGACCTCAGCTTGTTTTCCACTGCTGAATTCGGTTTTGTGAAAATGGGTAAGGGTTACTCAACCGGTTCTTCAATAATGCCAAACAAATCCAACCCGGATGTAGTGGAATTATTAAGAGGCGCGGTTGCCGTTGTACAAGGTGCAATTACTGAGCTACAAAACCTGCTATCGCTACCTTCCGGCTATCAGCGCGATTTACAGCTGACTAAAGCCCCGCTTCTGAGGGCGGTAAACACGGCCACTCAGTCACTTGGAATATTGCCGGGATTAATAACCGAATTAAAATTTGACCGGGCCGCCATGCGCGCCAAAATCACTCCGGAAATGTTCGCCACAGATCGCGCCATGCACTTGGTGCAAACGGGCATCTCTTTTCGTGATGCCTATTTACAATTAAAGCAAGCGCAGCTAAGTGCCACGGATACATCCCCAGAAAACTCGCTCGCGCAAAGATTATCCCTAGGCGGCTCCGGCAATCCCGGCTTGGATATCCTGCAGCAGCGTAAGCCACCAAAAACCTAATGCAACCCGCAACTCCCAGTGCGCCCTCGCACCCTCGCACCCTCGCACCCTCGCACCCTCGCACCCCCTGTCTTCCCGGGCTTGATCCGGGATATCCTCACGCTGCCATGCTATTCATTAGGAGATACCGGACTAATGCCGGCGTAACGCACAGGCGGGTAGGCATAAACTCTTTCTCTCTAAAAGGTAGCTAACATATTGAAGTTCTGCTATTATTTTGGGAGTGAGAACGATCTTCTTTCGTTTAAAGGGTAATAATAATGAACAAAAAAAAATCTAATCTAGGTAGTCGTCTAGCGTTATCAACAGCAATGGCTGGTATTTTATTTGCTGGCTACGGCGGGCGCAGTGCCTATGCCGGTACCTGCGTTGGTGCCGCCGGTACTTATGCCTGCAGTGATCCAGCCAATAGCGCTACTGATATTACTCAAAATATAACATCTCCGGGAGCATTTGTTTTAACGGTTACAACCAACGCCGGCTTCGGGATTGACACCAGTGTTAGCGGTGACCACGCGCTTGGACTGTATAACGGTAATGGATCTGGAGATCTATTGTTTACTGATGCTAACGCCTCACCAATTACTGGCCAGGCTAGTGGGGTATTTGCAAATAACGATGGTGATGGGAATACCTCAATAACTACTACTGGCATAGTTACCGGTCTTGGTGGTGCTGGAGTGAGTGCCACAAATATCCTAGGCTCTATCAATCTTACGATTGATGCTCAAAATGGTGTGACTGGTTATACTGATGCCGTTTATGCGGGCAATTTTGGTTCTAACTACGGCTCTACTTCAGTAACTACCTCAGGCCCTGTGTTAGCAACCACCAGAAATGGGGTTAATGTCTGGAACTATATCTATACCACTGATGTGACTGTACTTGCCACAGGTACAGTTACCGGTCAAAGACATGGTGTAAACACTCTTAATAATGGTGTCGGTGAGACCACAATAACCAGCACTGGCGTGGTTGTTGCTGTTGATGAGATTGGAATTTTCGCAACACAAAGAATGTACCGAGGTGGGCTTCCTTCAAGTGGTTTATCGATATCTAGAACCAAAGGTGCTGGCAACCAAATTCAAGGTAGTCACCCTGGTGGTGGCCCAGGCACTAACTTAACCATTACTACACAAAACAATGTCACAGGCGGTTACGGTGGGGTCTCTGCTTTCAATCAAGGCTCTGGAACCACTACCGTTACCAATACAGCTTCTATAACAGGCACAGATGATTTCGGAATTGCAGTGTTTGGTACGGGCACTGATTTAACCATCGACTCACAGGGACCTGTGACCGGCGGAACTGTTGGGATGGTGGCTTATAATGGGGGCACAGGAGCAACCTCAATAAGCACAGCCGCAGTAACCGGTACCAGTGGATATGGAATATATGCTGTTAATGCCCCCACTACCACAACAAGCACGATTACTATCGGTGGTGATGTAACAGGCGGAACAGCAGGTCTTAACGCCCTCCATTACGGCTCTGGCGATTTACAAATAACCGCCAGCGCTGCCATACGCGGGGGCAGTGGCTATGCTGTCAATACTCAAACTGTTTCTGGCGATAATAGTATTATTGACCTGAACGCAGGGGCTGTTGTTAGCGCAACTTCAGCCATGGCGATTCAAAACGATGAGGGCGATTCGGCAATAACCGTTGCCACTGGCGCCTCGGTAATAGGCTCTATTAGCCTGGGCGATGGTAGCGATGACCTGACTTTCTCAGGTGGTGATTTCAGTGGAGTGACCACTTTTGATGGTGGTGATGATGCCGATGTAGCCGATGGCTTTATTGATACCCTAACCTTTGCCGGTTCCAGCGGTACCTTGGTAGCAGCCGATGTTATCAACTGGGAAAATATAGTTGTTGAAGCCGGGTCTACAATCACTTTTGATGGCATTGAAAACCTGATAACCCCAAGTCTAAGTAATGCTGGCGGAGTTAATACTCAGGATGGCGCAGTAGGTGATACGCTGACCCTCAGTGGTAACTTTACTGGTGGCGGCACAATAAGTTTGGATGCAGTTGCTGATGATGGCGCTGGTGGCGCTGATATGTTTGTCATCCAAGGCGATGTTAGCGGCGCCACTGTGCTTGATATTGCCAATGTTGGCGGCACAGGCGCGCTCACAACCGGCGATGGTATTTTAGTAGTCCAGGTAGATGGTGCTTCACCCGCAGATGGTTTCACTATGGCGCCGTTTACGGCAGGCGAATTTGACTATACTTTAGTGCAGGTAGGTTCAGACTGGTATTTGCAAAGCACTCTTCTTACCTACCCCATTACAGAGGTCGCCAGCCCACCAGCAGGTGGCAGCGTGTCTTGTGCGCCTAACCCGGTGGATTATGACGGCAGTGCCAGCTGTACTGCAACTACCAATACCGGCTATACCTTTGTCGACTGGAGTGGCGATTGCACCGGCGCAGCTGCATGTGACCTAAGCAATGTGACTGCCGCTCAAAGCGTGACGGCAAACTTCGCCCTTAACAGTTACCCCATTATAGAGATCGCCAGCCCGCCAGCAGGTGGCAGCGTGTCCTGTGCGCCTAACCCGGTGGATCATGGCAGCAGTGCCAGTTGTACAGCAACCGCCGCTACTGGCTACGACTTTGTCGACTGGAGTGGCGACTGCACCGGCGCAGCTGCCTGTGACCTGAGTAATGTTACTGCCGCTCAAAGCGTGACGGCGAACTTTAACCTTACCAGCTACCCCATTACAGAGATCGCCAACCCGGTAGCAGGTGGCAGCGTATCTTGTACGCCTAACCCGGTGGATTATGACGGCAGTGCCAGTTGTACAGCAACCGCAGCTGCTGGCTATGACTTTGTTGACTGGAGTGGCGATTGCACCGGCGCAGCTGCCTGTGACCTAAGCAATGTTACTGCCGCTCAAAGCGTGACGGCGAACTTCGCCCTTAACAGCTATCCCATTACAGAGATCGCCAGCCCGGTAGCGGGTGGCAGCGTATCTTGTACGCCTAACCCGGTGGATTATGACGGCAGTGCCAGTTGTACAGCAACCGCCGCTACTGGCTATACCTTTGTTGACTGGAGTGGCGACTGCACCGGCGCAGCTGCCTGTGACCTAAGCAATGTTACTGCCGCTCCAAGCGTGACGGCGAACTTTACTATGACTATTTTAGAACCTGTAGCCATTCCGACCATAGGCCAGTGGGGCACAGGGATACTGGCGTTGTTGTTGGGTGGCCTCGGCTGGCGCCGCATACAGCGCCGGGTGGCTTGATCTAACAATAACCCCTGCGGTGCGTTCGTAAGCTTGAAGCACCCTACAATATCTCGGTATATACCGGGGTGGGTAGGGTGCGTTAAGCGAAGCGACCGCACCGGTAGTTAGCGTAACAACCAAGCCATAGTTGACCTAGCCTAGTTCTGCTTTACCCTCGCTCCAGCGCTCCTCTGCGGGAATGCATACAAGGCCTTGCAGGTTCAGGTAAAATCTTTTAATTTGGTATCTATTCATGAGCGAAAACAAACCCCCACAAGCGCAGCAATACAATCAATCTGATACAGAATCTTTAGAAAACCCATCCGCTGAAACGGCAGCTGCCCAGGATGTTGAAAAACCTGAAGATAAGGTCGAGTATTCTGTTTCAAATGGTCTTGTGGGACGATTGGCACAGCTCAATATTTCCTTTGCGTTCACCTCATACCAATCCGGTTTGTTATATTTTATTGGTCGCAACCAGCAAAACGGCATTAATATTCACCAAGCCGCCTTGCCCAAACCTATGGGCATCTGTATGGGCGAGAACGGCGAACTAACCATGACCGGCGGCTACCAGATAATGCGCTTCCGCAATATCCTTGAGCCAGAACAGCGTATCAACAATACTTTCGATGCTTGTTTTGTACCCAGAACGGTGCATGTAACCGGGCATTTGGATGCCCATGATGTTGGCATTGACTCAGAAGGCCGACCAGTTTTTGTAAACACTCGCTTTAATTGTCTGGCTACGGTTTCACCCAGGCATAGTTTCAAGATGCTCTGGAAGCCACCCTTTATATCTGCCCTGGTCGATGAGGATCGCTGTCATCTCAATGGCCTGGCTATGGAAGGTGGTAAGCCTAAGTATGTAACTGCGGTCAGTCGTTCAAACACTATTGATGGCTGGCGCGATCGGCGCGCCGATGGCGGCATTGTAATTGATGTGCAAAGCAATCAGATTGTGTGCGCTGGTTTATCTATGCCGCACTCACCAAGAATGCATAATGGCGAACTCTGGTTACTTAACTCTGGTACCGGCGAGCTAGGCATGGTTGAAATAGATAAACATGGCAAGGGCAAGTTTGTGGCCAAAGCCTTTTGTCCGGGGTTTTTGCGCGGTTTGGCTTTTCATGGCAACTTTGCTTTTATTGGGCTTTCAAAGCCACGCTATAAGCGTTTTGAAGGCTTGGCTCTGGATCAAAAGCTCAAAGATGCTGATTCCGAACCCTGGTGCGGGGTGCAAATCATCGACCTAGAAACTGGCTCATGTGTTGATTGGTTCAGAATTGACGGCAAAATTGCCGAGCTATATGATCTGGAAGTCATTCCGGGCGTAGTCACACCGATGGCTGTACCGCCAGAATCCAAAGAAGCAGCCAGCCTGGTTACCTATTCCGATTTGTAGATTGTCACAAGTGCTTTCAGTCCTGCCTTCGGGATAGTAAAGCGTTTCGATAATGAAGTGGCTGCGCCGCATACAGCACCGGATAGTTTGACCTTACAACATCCCCTGCGCTGCGTCCGCAAGCTTGGCACACCCTACAATATCTTGGTAGGTATATATCGAGGCCGGTAGGGTGCGTTAAGCGAAGCGAACGCACCGGCAGTTGGTGCTCCCAGCAATTATTGAGTCTGCCACGGCTTCTACTGCCATAAAGACCTAATACACAGCACTCGCAATATCGCTATTCTAGCGTTTTAACTTAATTTCGAGATGTAGATTAAAGCGTTGTTTATCAGCATCTTGAGTAACTGCCTGAAATTAATTCCAGTTAATTACAACAAAGGTGTTGACAGAATTTTCAATCCCTCTATAATGCGCATCCCGACCAGCAATTAGGGTATCAGGATGATCCGGATCGACCTCTAACCAGGTTTTAAAATGATTCAGATTGAGTAGCAAAATAATTACATATTTGTTGATTATTATGTTGACTCCCTGTTAACCCATAGTATAATGGTCGGCCCGATAAGCGAAACGCATTTCGGATAAGAATTCGTTCTTTAACAATTACAGGTAACTTGTGTGGGCGCTCGTGTTTTGGAAGATGCAAAACTAGAGTGTCCACAAACCTAGATAATAACGTTAGTTATAATTCTTGGGTTTGGTGACAACTCATCTTGAAAGACTTAGGTCGAGAGACCGAAAACCTTTAAACTGAAGAGTTTGATCCTGGCTCAGATTGAACGCTGGCGGCATGCTTAACACATGCAAGTCGAACGGAAACGATATGAACAATTACTTCGGTATGCGGGATTAGGCGTCGAGTGGCGGACGGGTGAGTAATACGTAGGAATCTACCCAGTAGCGGGGGATAGCCCGAAGAAATTCGGATTAATACCGCATACGCTCTATGGAGGAAAGCAGGCCTCTTCTTGAATGCTTGCACTATTGGATGAGCCTACGCCAGATTAGCTTGTTGGTAGGGTAAAGGCCTACCAAGGCAACGATCTGTAGCTGGTCTGAGAGGATGATCAGCCACACTGGGACTGAAGGCAGCAGTGGGGAATATTGGACAATGGGCGCAAGCCTGATCCAGCAATGCCGCGTGTGTGAAGAAGGCCTGCGGGTTGTAAAGCACTTTTATGAGAGAAGAAATGCTTAAGCTTAATACGCTTGAGTCTTGACGGTATCTCAGGAATAAGCACCGGCTAACTCAGTGCCAGCAGCCGCGGTAATACTGAGGGTGCAAGCGTTAATCGGAATTACTGGGCGTAAAGCGAGTGTAGGTGGCTGTATAAGTCGGATGTGAAAGCCCTGGGCTCAACCTGGGAATTGCATTCGATACTGTACAGCTAGAGTTTGGTAGAGGAAAGTGGAATTCCGGGTGTAGCGGTGAAATGCGTAGATATCCGGAGGAACATCAGTGGCGAAGGCGGCTTTCTGGACTAAAACTGACACTGAGGCTCGAAAGCGTGGGGAGCAAACAGGATTAGATACCCTGGTAGTCCACGCCCTAAACGATGACAACTAGTTGTTGGTCCTATTAAAAGGATTAGTGACGAAGCAGGAATTGACGGGGGCCCGCACAAGCGGTGGAGCATGTGGTTTAATTCGATGCAACGCGAAGAACCTTACCAGCCCTTGACATCCTCGGAAGGACTCAGAGATGAGACTGTGCCTTCGGGAACCGAGAGACAGGTGCTGCATGGCTGTCGTCAGCTCGTGTCGTGAGATGTTGGGTTAAGTCCCGCAACGAGCGCAACCCCTATCCTTAGTTGCCAGCACGTAATGGTGGGAACTCTAAGGAGACTGCCGGTGATAAACCGGAGGAAGGTGGGGACGACGTCAAGTCATCATGGCCCTTACGGGCTGGGCTACACACGTGCTACAATGGTCGGTACAGAGGGTTGCAACCCCGCGAGGGTGAGCTAATCTCAGAAAGCCGATCTTAGTCCGGATCGCAGTCTGCAACTCGACTGCGTGAAGTTGGAATCGCTAGTAATCGCGAATCAGAATTGTCGCGGTGAATACGTTCCCGGGCCTTGTACACACCGCCCGTCACACCATGGGAGTGGGTTGCACCAGAAGTAACTAGTCTAACCTTCGGGAGGACGGTTACCACGGTGTGGTTCATGACTGGGGTGAAGTCGTAACAAGGTAGCCGTAGGGGTGCGGCTGGATCACCTCCTTAAAGACCGCATCCCCGGATGCGAGCGTCCACACAAGTTACCTGAAATTATAGAAAACCGACCAGACCGCATTTCTTGATGCTCAAGATTTTGCGCAGCGTTTTTTCATCTGGCTAGGCATGCGAAGTGAAGAGCGAGAGAGTGTAGTTTTTCTACACGACCGAGCGATGAACGAGCATAACGACGCTAAGCAAAAGCGGGTCTGTAGCTCAGTTGGTTAGAGCGCACCCCTGATAAGGGTGAGGTCGGTGGTTCAAATCCACCCAGACCCACCACTTTTTCACTGCTCGGCGTTAAATGACAGCTCATGTGCTATGCGCACACTTCGCAGTCATTGCCTTGATCAGTAAAAAAGTAAACTTTTCACTGCTCGGCGTTAAAAGGTTGCACATTTGCTTAGCGCAAACTTCGCAACCTTTTGCCTTGAACAGTAAAAAAGTAAACTTTATTGGGTGTAATATCCAATTTTAACGCAGGCTATTTTCTTTGTAGCAAGGCGCGCGACGAACGCGGAAGGAAGCATGCTTAGGCATGTGACCGACTAAGTGAGGAGCAGCACCATCGCAACAAGCAAAATAGACAAATTAAATATTGGGTTTAATATCCGGTTTTAACGCAGGCTATATTGTTTGTAGCAAGGCGCGCGACGAACGCAGGAGGAAGCATGCTTAGGCATGTGACCGACTAAGTGAGGAGCAGCACCAACGGTAGGCGCCTTTAGGCGACGCCGCAACAAGCAAAATAGACAAGTTAAAAGGGGCTATAGCTCAGCTGGGAGAGCGCCTGCCTTGCACGCAGGAGGTCAGCGGTTCGATCCCGCTTAGCTCCACCATTTTTTGGTGGTTAGTCGATTTATTTCTATAATTTGTTCTTTAAAAATTCAAAGAGTTTTGTCAAGAGCGTCTTAAATATATTTTTATCATTTAAGTCGTGTCAGCAAAAATTGTAAGGTGTTAGTCCGACGCAGCAATGCGTCTATTATTGTGTAGTCTGAAACGATCAGTTTTGGGTTATATGACCAAGTGACTAAGCGCACACGGTGGATGCCTTGGCGGTAGAAGGCGATGAAGGACGTGGAAATCTGCGAAAAGCCTCGGTGAGCTGATAAACAAGCTTTGATCCGGGGATGTCCGAATGGGGAAACCCGGCCATTTTTTAATGGTCATCCTTACCTGAATATATAGGGTAAGGAAGCGAACCCAGGGAACTGAAATATCTAAGTACCTGGAGGAAAGGAAATCAACCGAGACTCCCCTAGTAGCGACGAGCGAACGGGGACCAGCCGATTGGTGAGTGAATAGTGGAACAGTCTGGAAAGTCTGGCCATAGTGGGTGATAGCCCCGTACACAAAATGACCTCATCAACATATTAAGTAGGGCGGAGCACGTGAAACTCTGTCTGAAGATAGGGGGACCATCCTCTAAGGCTAAGTACCTACCGACCGATAGTGAACCAGTACCGTGAGGGAAAGGCGAAAAGAACCCCGGAGAGGGGAGTGAAATAGATCCTGAAACCGTGTGCGTACAAGCAGTAGGAGCACCCTTGTGGTGTGACTGCGTACCTTTTGTATAATGGGTCAGCGACTTACTTTCTGTAGCAAGCTTAACCGAGTAGGGTAGGCGAAGGGAAACCGAGTCTTAATAGGGCGAATAGTTGCAGGGAGTAGACCCGAAACCGAGTGATCTAGCCATGAGCAGGTTGAAGGTTGAGTAACATCAACTGGAGGACCGAACCCACTTATGTTGCAAAATGAGGGGATGACTTGTGGTTAGGAGTGAAAGGCTAATCAAACTCGGAGATAGCTGGTTCTCCTCGAAAGCTATTTAGGTAGCGCCTCGTGTATTGCCCTTGGGGGTAGAGCACTGTTTTGGCTAGGGGGTCATACCGACTTACCAAACCATAGCAAACTCCGAATACCAAGGAGTATGAGCACGGGAGACACACGGCGGGTGCTAACGTCCGTCGTGGAAAGGGAAACAACCCAGACCGCCAACTAAGGTCCCAAAATCATTACTAAGTGGGAAACGATGTGGAAAGGCATAGACAGCCAGGAGGTTGGCTTAGAAGCAGCCATCCTTTAAAGAAAGCGTAATAGCTCACTGGTCGAGTCGGTCTGCGCGGAAGATTTAACGGGGCTCAAGCTATACACCGAAGCTGCGGATGCATGCATTTCACTTTAATGCGTTGCGAACAGGCACGGAAGAAAAAAGGGGTCAGACCCCATTTTTCAATACGTGAACCTAATTGTTCGGAGCAAAAATAGAAAAATGGGGTCTGACCCCTTTTTTCCTAACAGCGCATTAAAGGAAATGCATGCATAAGGTGTGCTGTAAGGCATGCTGGAGGTATCAGAAGTGCGAATGCTGACATGAGTAACGATAATGGGGGTGAAAAACCCCCACGCCGAAAATCCAAGGTTTCCTGCGCAACGTTAATCGGCGCAGGGTGAGTCGGCCCCTAAGGCGAGGCAGAGATGCGTAGTCGATGGGAATCAGGTTAATATTCCTGAACCTGCATTATTGCGATGGGGGGACGGAGAAGGCTAAGTCAGCCGGAGATTGGTTGTTCCGGTTCAAGTATGTAGGTAGGTCTCTTAGGCAAATCCGGGAGACTATTACTGAGATACGATAACGAGCTCTCTTTTGAGCGAAGTGACTTATGCCATGCTTCCAAGAAAAGCCTCTAAGCTTCAGATAATGTACGACCGTACCCCAAACCGACACAGGTGGATGAGGAGAGAATCCTAAGGCGCTTGAGAGAACTCTGGTGAAGGAACTAGGCAAAATAGCACCGTAACTTCGGGAGAAGGTGTGCCCCTGCCGGTGATCGGACTTGCTCCGTAAGCTAGTGGGGGTTGCAGTGACCAGGTGGCTGCGACTGTTTACTAAAAACATAGCACTCTGCAAACACGAAAGTGGACGTATAGGGTGTGACGCCTGCCC
>QIKG01000292.1 GCA_003232965.1 Oceanospirillales bacterium | reverse complement strand
GGTGCTTTTTGGCAAAACCTTGCCAGCCGATGCCAGTCAGATTTCTGCAGTTTCCCGGAATCTATACTCGCGTTTAAAATTTCAAGCACTTTGTCTACGGGTGGATGCTTCTGCTCACTTAGTATAATCACTGCCACCATCAGGTTGCTTCTAATATAACCCTGATCCCGAAACCAGTCGGAAACCTGCAACATTTGTTGTTCCGTTTCTTGCAGATTCAGCTCCATCTCGGCTTCATCCATCATCTGTGCAGAGGCTGTGAATGTTACGAAAAGCAATACCAGTAGCAGTCTTGAATATCTCATCATATGATCCCTTCAATAAAATATGGGTTTTAGTATAGCCCCAGAATCAATGGATTGACAATATGGCAAAAGTCATTGGGTTCTCTACCATATTCTTAAGTTTTTGGTGCTCGAAATATCCATACATTACCAAACACGCGTCCCGCGCAGCGCGTGGTTGTAATAGATAGCAATAGTAAACAAAACCATTGCCATACCCTGATGTAAAACACCGAGGGTGATGGGTACAAACATCAATAATGTAGCAATTCCCAGACTAAACTGAACAAGCACTGCCAACATCAGCAAATGCAATGCAGGCCGAGCCCTTGGCGGCATTCCCCGATTGCGCGCATATAACCAGAAAGCTGAAATAACCAGCAAAGTTAGTGTTGCCAACACCCGGTGGTCAAATTGAACGGTTAATAGGCTCTCAGTAAAGTTCCGCCACATGGGCTGCATTGCTAAAAGATCTTTATGAATCCACTGACCATCCATTTTAGGGAAAGTATTAAACACAAAGCCGGCTTTTAAACCGGCTACAAATGCACCGGAAAGAACTGTGGTGGTAATTAACCCCGTGAGCCACAAACTTTTATTATATAACCGGTCCCGATGCCCGTCTGTAGCGTGGAATAACAGGCTCATTGCCACCCAAAACATATACGCATAAATGATAAAAGCTGAAATCAAATGAGCGGCCAGTCGGTATTGACTGACACTGGGATTGTTTACCAGCCCGCTTTTCACCATATACCAACCCAGTAAACCCTGAAAACCGCCCAACAAAAACATCAGGCCGTATTTTGGAAACTCTTGTTTTTTTATCCTGCCGGTGGCCAAAAAGAACAAAAACGGCAATAAGAAAACCACCCCGAGCGCACGCCCCAATAAGCGATGATAATACTCAAGCCAGAAGATATCCTTGAACGCATCAACATTGAAATGTTTATTCACCTTATGGTATTGCGGCGACTGTTGATAAAGCTCAAACTTATCCAACCATGCCTGCTCGCTGGTCGGTGGCAGCACCCCCATGACTGGTTTCCAGTCTACGATAGACAAACCCGAACCGGTAAGCCGAGTTGCACCGCCGAGCACAACCATAAGAAATACCAGTACACAGCAAATCAGCAGCCAGACCGCTACCTGTCGATTATGTTGTATCTGCTTGAGATAGACAGTCAAGGGGGTTCCTATTTGTTAATTTAAGCAAAGCTAGGTCGAACGATATTATCGCTTAAATTATGATATTTGTAATCCACATTTTTGTAATCGCTAAAGTATAATCTATGGCTTGAATAATCAATAAAATACCTTTGGCAGCTATTATGGAATCACTCTACCCGATTATTAAACACAGCCATATGACCTTGGCGCTCTTGAGCATCTTAGGATTTATCCTTAGATTTATCTGGAAACAGTACAGCCCGCAGCTACTGGAGAAAAAGTGGGTGCGGGTATTGCCGCATATTATCGACACCTTATTACTTGTCTTCGGGCTTTGGCTGCTTATTATAGTCCCGTTTTCACACGCCTGGTTGGGGGCAAAGCTCATCGGCCTGGTGGTGTATATTATATTCGGCATGCTGGCACTGAAACGCTGTACTACCCGCAGTTGTCAGTATCTGAGCTTTGTAGCTGCCATTACTGTGTTCACCTGGATTGCCTCGGTGGCTATCAGTCGCCAAGCGTTGGGGTTTCTTGCCTTCGGGGGCTAGCACACTATACTAATAAATCATCTAATAAATCGCCTAAGAATTTGCGTCAATCTTCGCTATTGACCTCAACATAACTTTCAGCTGACATCAGGCCATCAACTTCACTGGGGTCATCGGCTTTGATACGGAACAACCAACCTTCGCCGTAGGCATCATCATTGATGGTTTCAGGGGCGTTTTCAAGCAGTTCATTAACCTCTACCACTTCGCCGCTGATGGGGGCATAAATATCAGAAGCGGCTTTGACGGATTCAACCACCGCACAGGGGTCACCTGCGGTAAAAGCATCACCCACTTCAGGGAGTTCTACAAATACTACATCACCTAACTGACCTTGCGCGTGATCAGAAATACCGATAGTCGCAATCTCATCATCCATTTTTACCCATTCATGGGATTCGGTATAAAACATATCGCCGGGGACATCATTCATATTGGAGCTTCCTTGTTAGCCATTACCTGAGTTTATTACTTAATTTTGCGTCTAGCTTAATTCTAATAGATTTATTCTAAAATGCCATCACAAACGCTACCTTTTCTAGCAAATGGTATTTTTACCAAGCGCACAGGTAATTTGCGCCCACGGATATCGACCAAACAAAACAGCGACCATCGACATCTCGGTTCAGCCTTGCCATGGCGATCGCTTTTTCAAGGGTTGGTGAGAAGCTACCTGATGTTGTTTCACCGATAATATCGCCCGCTTCATTCAGCAGGTTTTGATGCGGACGCAAAATACCCCGGCCTTCCAGCACCAGCCCTACCAGTTTTTGTTTGAAGCCCGCTTCTTTTTGCGAAATCAGAGCGGCACGACCGATAAATTCTCGCTCATCTTTAAGTGCCACCGTTCCGGATACAAAGGGGCTGGTGGTTTCATCCATATCCTGACCGTACAAATTCATACCAGCTTCTAAGCGCAGCGTATCGCGTGCACCCAGCCCGCAGGGTTTTACTTCTTCAGCGAGAAGTTTATTCCACAGCTCAATGGCAGCTTCTGCCGGCAACATGATTTCAAAACCGTCTTCGCCGGTATAGCCTGTTCTGGCAATAAATAGATCACCAATCTGAGCCGCCTGAAAAATATTCAGCGCCAAGGCCGATTTTGCACCACCAGCGTTGAGTATATTAGCGGTTTTCTGACGCGCTTCAGGGCCCTGAACCGCTAGCATGGCGAGGTCTTTTCGTTCGCTTACCGTTACCTCATATCCACCTGCCTGTTTTTCCAACCAGGCCATATCTTTATCGTGAGTTGCTGCATTCACTACCATCCGAAAATGAGCTTCACTGATGAAGTAAGTTATCAGGTCGTCAATAATGCCGCCTTCAGGATTGAGCATGCAGCTATACAGCGCTTTGCCAGGTTCTTGTAATTTGGCAATATCATTGGCGAGAAGCTTGCTAAGAAAAGCCCGCGCGTCCTCGCCTTGAATTTCAACTACCGTCATATGTGAGACATCAAACATACCAGCGGCTTTACGAACCGTATGATGCTCATCGATTTGTGAGCCGTAATTGATTGGCAAATCCCATCCACCAAAATCAACCATGCGTGCAGCGGCGCCGATATGCGCCTGATAAAAAGGTGTTTTACGGGTCATTTCGATAGTTCTCATGATAGTTTCAACAGCGGTATTCTAATCTTTTCTGCAATGGTTTGTACTTCTAAAGAGGTCAACCCGGGCTGTAAGTCGCTAAACACACAACCCGGATAGTAGAGCCTATCTTTAACCGCTGAGTTTCCAGTCAACTGAGAATTTACCGGCACCCTCAATCATGATTGCAGCCGCAGCTGCTGTCAGCAATAACGACCATTGGTAACCACCGGCGGCAAACATGCCGTTATCCCAATGCACCAAGAATGTTGCAACCAGCATGGCTATCACTAGCGTAAACGCCGCCGGGCGCACCATTAAACCTATCACTAACATGAGACCACCAATAGCTTCCGAGCTGGCTATAAGAACCGCCATCAGCATGGGAAACGGCAATCCAAGGGATTCCATAAAGCCGGCAGTTCCGGCTAAACCTGGACCACCGAGAAAACCAAATTTAGGCAAGCCATGACCAATAAAAACCAGCCCGGTTATAACCCTTAGAATCGTTAACCCCCAGCCTGCATCTGTGTAGGCAATTTTACTTATATTCATTTACTACTCTCCTTCAAGGCTTTAACAAACTGCTTAAATAAACCACTTAAATCAACTATCATGGTCTATATTATCACACAACTATATATTATGTACTGATTAGTACATTATTAAGAGGTAATTAATATGGGTAATCGTCTTTCAAAAATCTACACTCGCACAGGCGATGATGGCAGCACCGGACTCGGTGATGGTGAACGCACCGGCAAAGACAGTATCCGTGTTGAGGCTTTCGGCACGGTTGATGAGCTCAACAGTGCTATTGGTATGGTGGTTAGTGCGGAAAATAATACGGCTATTAAAGACTTGCTGCTATCAATTCAGCATCACCTTTTTGATCTGGGTGGTGAACTTTCGATGCCTGGCTATACGTTGCTACCCGAAGGTAGGGTGGAAAAACTTGAAAATATTCTTGATGAGTATAATCAGGATTTGCCCATGCTTAAGGAGTTCATCCTCCCCGGTGGCGGCACCGCCGCAGCAGCCTGTCACCTGGCCAGGACAATATGCCGGCGTGCGGAACGCCGGGTGGTAGAGTTAGGGCGTACTGAAAAAGTGAATCCTGATGCTATTCGCTATTTGAATCGGCTTTCTGATTTGTTGTTTGTGTTATCCCGTGTAATCGCGCGCGAAGACGGTGTGGGTGAAATTCTTTGGGATCACCAACGCAACCAGTGAGATTAGTTCTGAGGGTATTGTGATTACGACCGCGTGGGCATGAATGCCCACCCTACCAAAGCTCGTAATTCCCAACCGCAACAAATACACACCGCGTAGGGTGGGCATTTATGCCCACGCGTAAAAGCTCGTAATACCAGGCCGCGGTAGATCATCGTTATGCTACCCATTTAAGGATTGTTCAAATCTTCCTAATATGTAGTTTTCGATCCAGCTGTGCATCTGCCAATTTTCAAGAAACGCACAATGCCCACCTTTGCGGGTATAAACTCGTTCAAGGCAAGCGGTAGCAGGCAACTTTTCGACTTCAGCTACGGGAATTACCGGGTCATCTAGAGTCGCTACAATGGTAGTGGGAACTGCCAGTCCATTGAGCGTATCACCGACGAGTGAATAACCATCTAGGTATTCCTCAAGCGTATCCCAGGGTGTGTGATTAATGACTAAATCTTCGGTACGATCTCTAAGCCGGGGCATTTTATACCAGCGGCTAAAGTCATATCGCTGTGGGAACAACTGTTCTTTTTTGCGCAGAGATTTTTCCCATTTTCGATTAAAGTAGTACTCGTAAATCGGGATGCCGCTTTCCAATGCATCGAGTACATCATGAGGGCGTATAACCGGGCATACCGCAACCACATGTTGCAAAGGAATATTGTTCGCCGGTGCCCTTAAAGCTACCCTGAGAGTGAAGTTTGCACCCAGTGAAAAACCCGCCATAAACACCGGGCGTGTGCTGATTTTGCTACAGGCATCGGCAATAGCATGTACCACTTCTTCAATCATCCGCGAATGGAATATCCCTTCATTCAGATGGTGACTATCGCCATGATCACGCAGATTAAGACGGAGAACATCAAAACCCTGATTAAACAGAGTGGAAGCGCTTGCCAGTAAATAATTGGATTCCGAACTGCCCTCCCAACCGTGAATTAGAATAACCAAGCCGCGTGCTTTTACCGTCTCAACCTGAGCTGAATAAAACCCCAATAGGCGAATACCATCACCACCGTCGAGAACCCACTTCTCACTCGCCGCTAACAATGCCGCCGCATGTGGCAGAATTCTTTTACGCCGATATGAACTACTGCTGAGTAGTGTTTGCACATGGGTATTGGCCAAAATACCCCGTGGTGCAAAGCTATCATCAAACTTCATTACTGAGCCCTTGAGTGCCATATACCGCAGCTACTGCGTTCTGTGATGCTTCTGCCAATTGCCGTCTGCTATTTTCCGCAGAACTTATCGGTGCGAGAAAATGTAACTCCGCAGTACTGCCTGGTTCGCCCAACAAACGAATGGCATTCCAGAAAAATCTTTCTTCACGATCACATAAACTAATGCGAGGATTTAAGCTGCCATCGTGTAAATAGCGGATACAAACCGGCTGGACCTGAATGTCCTGTTGAATGGGTACTTGGAATAATCGGGCATGAAAGCGATGGACTTTATCGCCACAAAATATTCTACCTTCCGGAAATACAGCAACGCGTTTACTCTCGCTGGTTTTCGCGGAAATTGCATCAATTACCGCTTGCAGGGAATTACCAGAGCCCCGATGATGAAACACCGTATCCCCAAGCCGTGCAATAGTACCGACCAGTGGCCATTTGGCAATTTCTGCTTTGGAAACAAAACTCATTTTAGTGACCGAGCCAAGTAACAAAATATCGAGAAAGGAAACATGGTTGGCGACCACAAATAAGGGGCCTGAATTGATGCTACCAGTAATTTGCCGGCGAATACCAAAAGCCAGGCATAAACTATTGGCCCACCCAGCCTGCATAACTTCATCGAGCTGACGTTTGCCAACCGTAATAGCCGCGCCATAGCGATTGACTGTTAATAACAATAAAGGCAGGCCGATGATAATTAACAACAGCAAAAAAGGCAGGCGAATCAGAATTCGCAAGGGATGTAGCCAACCCCAGCCTGAGCCTATAGCTGTTTGTGTTGAAGATTCCTGCATGCGGTATTTCGCCCGATTTCCAGCTCGACAGAATAACACAGCCACGGAGAGTAAAAAGTAGTTAAAATACCGCTTTATCG
This sequence comes from Oceanospirillales bacterium, assembly GCA_003232965.1. GTDB lineage: Bacteria > Pseudomonadota > Gammaproteobacteria > Xanthomonadales > SZUA-36 > SZUA-51. The sequence goes on along the minus strand of QIKG01000292.1, from coordinate 3,779 downwards.
TAAAACATAGATTCACAATGCCAGATACCAACCAACACATAATCAAGTTGCAGCTCAGTGGCAAAACTTTTAGCACTAAAAGTGATGAAAGCGTGCTTGAAGCCGCTGGTAGGCAGGGAGTAAAACTTCCCTATAGCTGCAAAAACGGCACCTGTGGTAACTGCAAAGCCCGACTAATCAGCGGCACAATAAGCTACCCAGCCCACCCGCCTCTGGGATTAGATGAAAATGAAATAGCCGACGGGGATGTTTTATTGTGTCAGGCTGTTGCGGATAGCGATTTACTGATTGCAGTGCGCGAAATAGAAGCTATAAAAGACATACCCGTACGCCTGCTACCGGCACGCGTATCCAGTAAAGAATTTCTTTCGCTGAGTGTGGTAAAACTGAGATTAAAACTGCCAAAAGCTCAAAGAATGCAGTTTCTGGCCGGCCAATATATTGAAATCTTGTTAGCTGGCGGTAAACGCCGTGCTTTTTCAATCGCCAACCCGCCCAATGACGCAGATGAGCTCGAACTGCATATCCGTCACATAGATGGGGGTGACTTTACTTCTTGGGTGTTTACCGAGCTGCAAGTTAAGGGAATATTACGCATCGAAGGCCCTCTAGGAACCTTTTTTATTCGCCATGATAGTAAACGGCCGATGATAATGATGGGTGGTGGTACAGGTTTTGCGCCGTTAAAATCGATGATCGAGTATCTGCTGGGTAAACAAAGCACCCGCCCCATTCACTTATTCTGGGGTGCACGCAATTTGGATGAATTGTATTGTCTTGACCTGCCGAAAGGCTGGGCTGAAGCTCAGTCGCATATACAGTTCACACCGGTATTGTCCGACCCTTCTCCCGACGACAACTGGCAGGGGCGTACGGGTTTTGTGCATACTGCGGTAATGGATGATTACCCGGATATGTCCGCTCACGATGTTTATATGAGTGGCCCACCGATAATGATAGATACCGCTCGACATGCTTTTCCGGCACAGGGGCTGCAGGATGATCAGCTGTTCTATGATTCCTTCGAGTTCGGTGCTGATGTTCCCTTTGAGATCCTTGCTGAACCACACTAAGCGCTGCGTGGGCATAAATGCCCACCCTAGCAAAGATTTGTAGTCCTGCCGTGGCATCGCGACGCGTGGGCATAAATGCCCACCCTACCAAAGATTTGTAGCGTAGGGTGGGCATTTATGCCCACGCGTAAAGGCTAACCTACTTGGTGAGTTCGAATGCTTGGCGGTAGTAGTCGCTGGCTTCTTCGAGGTCACCGAGGCGGTGACATAAGGCCCCTAGGGTCGCGTAGGTGTCCTCATCGGGGAGGTGGCGCAAACTGGTTTCAAGGTGCTCCCGTGCTTTGCCCCAGATTTTATTGGTTAGGCACAAACGCCCAATAGCAAGATGTAAGCCCGGGTCTTCGGGCTGTTGGTACAGCCACTTTTCTGTTTGTTTAAGCCGCGCTGATGGGTCGCCTCCATCAAGCATCGCATATTGATGAATAAGCTCTGCAGACCATTCACGCGACAGGGACTTTCGTAACAGAGCTTCAGTTTCCTCTGTAGCGGAAAACTTCAGCAATTGATCGGCGTAACTGCTGATCAGTGAAGCCTGCTTCTGTGTATTGCGGGGTAACTGTTTCCAGGCTTTATGCAAGGCTGCAAGGTCGCCTGATTGAACTAGGCTCTGCTGGTACATCTTTTGTAAACAATCGGCTTCTTCCTGAGCATCTATAACACCCAATTTACGCAGGCGCGGTGCAATCTCCCCTGCTTTTTGCCAATTTTTAGTGTTTCTATAGCAGTGATAAAGAAAAGTTCGGCTTTGCTGGTGGCGAGGATTTTGTTTCTGTAACTCCTCCAACACCGTCACCGCCTCATGCCATTTTTCATTGGCCATTAACATTTCAGCTCGCGATAACGCCACCAATATATTTTTCTTACCGCCGCTCTTCACTTTGGTTAAATACTCTTCGCGTGCAGCGGGATCAGACAGTCCTTCCGCTGCTCTGGCAGCACCTAACAAGGCCACCGTTGATTGTTCGCCGGAAGATGATTTACTCAAGGCCTTTTCCGCGGTTTTAAAATCACCTTCAACCAATGCTAACAAGCCTTTTTCAAGGCGCTTGCGGGATGCATTCTCGCGCACTCTTTCTGCGGTTCTTAACGGCCAGCGCCAGAGCCAGAAAGCCAGGCGGATTAACACAAAAATCAACAGCAGTGAAACAATCAATACCAGCACTGATGATTCCAGCGACCAGCCCTGAAAGCGAACCAGCACATAACCTGGGTCAGTTTTTAAAATCGGTGCCAAAAAAGCCGCCAGAACAACGAGTAACAAGCCGCTGATGATCAGTATTATGGCTCGCATCAGCTTTCCGGCTCAATTTCTACCGGAGCCTGCTGGATCGGTTCTGCAGCTGTTTTAAGCGGCCGAGCTTGCAGTTGCCGAGTCAACACCAGTAGCGGATTCAAATCAGGCCATTCGGGGCTTAGCTCAAGTTGCGCGAGTTCTTCCAGCGAATTCAAAGCACTGGCATTTGCAGCTACCGAGGGATCAAAGTACTCTCGTATCCAGTTGGAAACTCGGTTTACCGAGCTCTGATAATTTTCATCCTGTCCAGCGAGTGCAGCTATCCTTGCGGCCTGTAACTCCAAACGGATACGGTCCTTCATTTGCTCCGCTTGGGTTATGGTAAGGAACTCATTATTACCCTGATCTTCCCTGATTGTAACCAGCGAAGCCAGCAAGTAACCAAGCTTAGCTACGAGGTCTGACTCACCATCAGCACTTTCCCCCGCCGCTTCTTCGCTGCGCTCAGGCAAATGTGACTGCCACTGGCTTACTGATTGTTCCAGCGCCAGCAATTGGCCGGTAATAGCCACAATATCCGGTGCCTGTAGTGCATTAACTGCCAGTAAGTCTTCCTGAATTCGATGCCTTACCGGCGCAAACAAAAGACTGTCCTGGCTTGCCAGTTGCTGATCAGCCAGCTGCAACATTTCGACGGCCGCCGCCTGGTCATTAAATATCACCAGTCTCTGAGCCGCTACCCTGATTAGAAAAGTAACTTCCGCAAGCGCCACATCCCGGTCTGTAGCCTGTTTGTTTAATGCCAATCCGGATAGCGTAACTTCTGTTATCTGTTGACGATCATCCAGACCGCTGAACACCTGCTCAAGCGCCGCCAACCGGGATTGCAGTGCCGATTCGGCATCAATCTGCTGCAATTGACTACTGGAAACCGCTTCAATTCGCGCACCCAATTTATCCAGTTTAGGCTGCAGCACATCCTCGCCGAGAATTTTCCCACCCATTGACTCAACTGCAACTTGCAAGCCTTCAATTTCAGCCTGTAAGCGCGCATTCTCATTGCTTGCCTGGACCAGTGCTGTACTGTTAACTTCCTTATCTTGAAACTCACGCCAGTAGCCCCCGCCAATGGCGATAACTGCCAACAACAGGGCTAATATGGCAATCCCTCTGCCAGATGATGGTGACTTAGCTGACTTAAGCGAGTTAGGCGACTTGGATGCTTGTGTTACGCTTGGGTTTTTATTTTCGGTTTTATCAACAGTACTGGCCGTTGATTTTGCAACGGGCTTCTGCCGGCTTGCCCGCTTGTTTTTTTCTGACTTTGCCGCTGCCTTTGCCGCTGACTCTACAGTCGGCTTAACAGTGGCCTTTTCAGGTAATTTTTCGGCTTTATCGGGGGATTTGTCTTCACTCATGAAAATATACTCTTGGACTTAATATAGATGCTACTAGAATCACCGCGCTGATGC
>QIKG01000248.1 GCA_003232965.1 Oceanospirillales bacterium | reverse complement strand
AATAACCTAAAATGCGGTTGACACAATAACCTAAATACTGTACAACTTAATAACCTAAATATAAGATAACCGTTAAACCTAAAAATAGGTGAAGCCATGGCCACGCCATCAGATAAGCTAGTACAATCTTTAGAGGTCTTGAAGTCAATTCAAGATCAGGGTGTCGTTGCTATTCCTACAAGAAATATGACTCGTACTCACCGCGAACGCTTGCTTAAAAACGGGTTCATCAAGGAGGTGATGAAAGGGTGGTATATCTCATCTCGACCTGACGAACCAGCAGATGAAAGTACCGCATGGTACGCTTCATTCTGGGGGTTTTGTTCTGATTACTTAAATTCCCGTTTTGAAGATAAATGGTGCCTTAGTCCTGAGCAATCTCTCAGTATTCACAGCGGAAATTGGAGCGTACCAAAGCAACTACTTGTACGCTCACCCAAAGGCGGAAACAAGCCAATATGCCTACTCCACGAAACATCAATTTTTGATCTTCGTTTGGAGCTACCCGATCAACATGACCTTGAATTAATAGATAGCATACAAGTCATGAGCCTTCCCGCCGCTCTCGTTAGATGCGCACCCGGGCATTTTTCTGCGCACCCTATTGAAATGCGCGCGGCATTAGCACTGGTATCCAGTGCTTCTGACATATTACATAGATTACTAAGTGGCGGTCATAGTAAAGTTGCTGGCCGACTAGCGGGTGCTTTTCGTAATATTGGCCGTGACAATATTGCCGAAAACATTATTGCTACGATGAAATCTGCCGGATATACGGTAAATGAAAACGACCCTTTTGAAGACAAACCACCAATAATATTTTCGGCGCGTGAAGTATCCCCTTATGTTAATCGTTTACGCATGAGCTGGGCAGCTATGCGCGAACCTGTTCTGAAACATTTTCCACCTACTCCTTGCACAATAATTGATACGCAAACTTATCTCAAACAAGTTGATGATATTTATATAAGCGATGCATACCACTCATTATCGATTGAGGGCTATCAGGTAACGACAGAATTAATTCAACGCGTGCGTAGTGGCAATTGGAATTCTGATTCCGATGATGGGAATGATCGCAATCAAAGAAATGCGTTAGCAGCACGCGGGTACTGGCTAGCATTTCAAGCAGTAAAAGAAAGTATTGGAAAAGTTCTCGGTAAAAAAACGGATGGAACTATCGCTGGCACTGTAGCAGAAGCTGATCATGAAAAATGGTACAGAGAGTTATTTGCGCCAAGTGTTGCAGCAGGCATTATCGAGGCAACGGACTTAGCAGGTTATCGCAATCATCCAGTCTATATTCGCAGATCAATGCATGTAGCCCCAAATTATCAAGTCGTGAGGGAGCTAATCCCTGCTTTTTTTGATCTTCTACAAAACGAAGAAGAACCCGCTGTCAGAGTGGTACTAGGACATTACTTTTTTGTTTACATTCATCCATACATGGATGGCAATGGTCGTATGGGTCGGTTTTTAATGAATGTCATGCTGGCGAGTGGCGGTTACTCATGGATGGTTGTTTCGGTTGAACAACGAATTAAATATATGACCGCACTGGAAGAAGCCAGTGTAAATCAGAATATTATTCCTTTTACTAATTTTTTGGCGGGGTTGATTGACTCAGGAATTGAAGAGTAAGGCTGCTTATTAATTGAAAATCTCACGGCAGCTAAAGCAGCATTGAGTAAAGTTTGGAGTAGAAAGATACCGGGTCAAGCCCGGCATGGTGAGGGTGGGGTATTATGCTTATAAGCGTTTGCCTTGAATATCCAGAATAATTGGGTCTCCGTAACCAAGGTCTTTCATTCGGGATAACTGCGTGTCGGCATCGCCAACCACCAAGTAAATCATTTCTTGTTCTTGCAGGTGCTGTTGAATGGTTTGCTGTACTTGCTCAAGGTTCACACCAAGCACGAAGTCTTGTTGAACTTCAACATAGTTCTCTGGCAGTTTATACAAGCTCATGCTCTGAAGCATTCCGAGTAACTGGTCGAGGGTTTCAAAGCGGCGTGAATTACCTTTAATGGTCATGTTTTTAGATACGCTAAGGTCTTCATCGGTATAGGTAGCAGCATAGTTTCCGATCAGGTCTTTGAAAATTTGCAAGGACTCTAAAGTAACATTGGTGCGCACCTGGGATGCGGCCGTAAACAAGGACTCATAATTGCTGGGTTGAATAAAGGAATAGGCACCATAGGTATAACCCTTCTGTATGCGCAAGGTTTGCGCTAAGCGCGCGCTCATACCACCACCAAGACGGTTATTGGCGAACTGAATGGAATAAAAATTTGGGTCGAAACCATTGACCACCGTTTTTCCTACATAAACTACTGATTGCTTGGCACCGGGAAAGTCTATGAAATATAGTGCGGGACTTTTGACGGATTCAGTTTTTGCTTGCCGAGGCATGGGGATTTTCGCACCGCTCCAGCCATCGAAGATAGCCAGTGTTTGTTCTGCTTGCGCTTGGGAAACTGCACCTACAATATGAAAGCTGGCATTTGCGGGTGAGAGATTTGATTTATAAAAATCCTTGAGATCACTCAGCTGGATAGCCGCGACGCTTTCGCTGCTACCACCAGTTGGTTTGCCGGAGGCGTGCCCATTAGCATAGATTAGCTGCCGATATACATTGCCGGCAATCTGGTTCGGATTGCCTTCGGCCTGTTTGATGGCGGTCAGGCGGGTGGTTTTTAAACGCTCAAATTCCTTGGTATCAAATCGTGGGCTCAGTAGCATTTCTTTCAGCAGCTGCATAGTAGGCACAAAATTCTTGGCTAAAGATTGCCCCGAAATACTAATCCACTCTTTATTTGCGCTGATTCGCAGGCTCGCACCTAGAAGACCGATGGCTTCTTCCAGTTCCAGCGGGGTTTTTTCCGCAGTGCCTTCATTCATTAACTGGGCAAGTAAAGCCGCAGTGCCAAGTTTGGTTTTGTCATCCAGTGCTTGTCCGCCGTCGATACGCAAACTGAAATTTACTAGCGGCAATTCGTTTTGCTCAATGCCGAAAATTCGCATGCCGTTAGCGCTAGTGTTTGTCCATACTGCCGGCGCGCGTAAACCAGGCAAGTCTGACAAGGGTGGTTCACTGCGGTCATTTTTAGTAACAGTTTTGGTATATTCGATGGCATCGTTTTCAACAAATTCAACTTCCGCATCCTGTTTGATTTGCTCTTCAACCACATTGGCTTTGCTAGACCCGCTCAATACGAGTTGCTGTGCATCTTTGGGTACAAAGCTGGTGATAATGGCAGGCTTACCTTTAATATATTGCCGATATACCTGCTGAATATCTTCGCGGGTCACAGCTGTAATGTTTTTGATGTCTTGTTTAATGAAATCTGCAGAGCCGGCGTATTCGTTATAAATACCCATTTGCAGAGCCTTATCGAGAACGCTTTCGATGCTGTAATAAAAGCGAGTTTCCATTTCGGCTTTAATTTTGGTCAGCTGGTTATCACTAAACCCGTGCTTTTCGAACTTCAGCAGGGCGACATCAATCGCTGCTTTAACGCTATCAAGATGAACCCCGGCATTTGCCCTTACCCGGATAGTGAATGTGCCGGCAATTTCTTCGGATCTATTCCAAGCGCTGGTGGCAGGTGCTAATTTCTTTTCTTCAACCAGCACTTTATATAGGGCGGCATTTTTTCCATCAGTAAGGATTTCTGCTAATGCATTTAAGGCATAGGAATCAGGATGATATTGCTCAATCGTAGGAAAAGTTAGGCGCAGCTCGGGCAGTTTGGCAAAATTATCCAGATGGAATAGCTTAATATCTTGGCTCAGGCTAACGGCCTGCGGTTGCATGCTGTCGATGCTATTGCCACTAGCAATTTCACCAAACCAATACTCGACTTTTTTACGGGTATCAGCAATATTAATATCGCCAGCGATAACCAGGGTGACATTGGATGGCACATAAAATTCGGAATAAAACTCGCGTACATCATCCAGGCTGGCCGCTTGGAGGTCTGCGAGATCACCAATTACCGTCCAGTTATAGGGGTGTCCTTGGGGGTAGAGTGCTTTTTTAATAACATGGGATGTATGCCCATAAGCACGGTTATCGACCCGTTGGCGTTTTTCGTTTTTAACCACTTGCTTTTCGCGCTCAAGGGTTCCTTGATCCACCGTGTTAATCATAAAACCCAGTCGGTCGGAATCGATCCACAGCAATTTATCGAAAGCATCTTTGGGCACAACTTCATAATAAATAGTCCCATCGCTCCAGGTGCCGCCATTACGAGTGCCGCCCAGTTCCGGGATCATTTTACGATTGGCGCCTTTAGGTACATTTTCTGAATCATTAAATGACATATGTTCAAAGAAGTGGGCGAAGCCGGTTTTTCCGGGTTTTTCCCGGTTGGAACCTACATGCACAATGGTCGCCATGGCAACGATTGGGTCGGATGCATCCTGATGCAAAATAACGGTCAAACCGTTTTCCAATTCATATTGGGTGTATTGAATGTCTAATTCATTACCACTTGTTGGCTCGCTATCTATCACAGCCTGACTGTTGTTGATGACCGGGCTACTACAGCCAAAAACAACAAGTGAAAGCATCAGCAGTAGAGAGGTTTTGAGGGATTTTGTCATTATGGATTTTCCTGTATTCAATTCATCAGCTGTACTTTACTGAAAGTTACTGTCAATCAAGTGCTGCTACTTTGCCATTTGAACAGGCGTACACCGAGTAAAAAACTGACCAGACCAATACCAAAAAGAACGCCTACAACCGGCAGCATTTCAATCAGGCTGAACTGTCGCCACATTGGGCCTTCCAAGGCAAGTATTGACCATTTAACCGGGCTGAATTGGCTCACTGGTGTCATCCAGGCAGGCATAAATGCCAACGGGATCATACCGCCGCCCGCCATCGCCATCAGCATCATCGCCGCCCAGGTGATACCGGAAGCTGCTTTTTCGGATTTGCTGATAACCGAAAATAATATCATCAGGCCGCTGAAACAAAAGCCGATAGCCACCAGCGAAACAACCATCAAATCTGGCTGTCTAATTTGAATCCCGAAGACTAACTTACCTAACAGCAACAAACTAACGGCGATGAATATTATCGTCAAAAAACAAGCCAGTGCTTTACCGGCAAGGATAGTGCTACGGTTGGCGGATGAAACCAGCAGGCGCGAAAGAGTGCCCTGATTGCGCTCGCTCACCAGCGACAGGCTAAAGGCGGATAAGCAGCCTAATATTCCCCAGAGTATGCCCTGAGGGAAAGAAACATCGTAACCGCTTGGTGGGCCGTCGCGATTCACGGTGATGGCCTGGGTTTCTATAATCAGTGGTTGAAATCCATTGAACTCATTTTCTTCAGATGTATTCTCATCAGCTGTATTTCCAGCGCTGTTTTCATTGCTATTGCTAGTATTATTAAAACTATCAGTGGCCACCATTTCCTGGAGATTATCGAGAAAATCAAGTAGGCGGTCGGTCTTATCATTATCCCCAAGCTCGCCGCTATCACGGGCTTGTCGGACTTCTGCAAGGGACTTATCGATTTGAGTGCTCATTTTACTGGTGTCGGTAAATGCCGATTGCATATCCTCGGCGGCATAACTCATTAAAACACCCTGAAGTAATCCCTTGATAGCACTGCGCTTTGGGTCAACCCCGAGTTGTACGGTAGCGGTTTTCCCGGAAAACAAATTGCCCTTGGCCTCGCCGAATCCTTTTGGCAGAATTAAATAAGCTGCTGCCTTGCCTTTTCTAACCGTTTCTCTTGCAGTTGCCTCATCGCTCAGTACTACTTTGAGTTCTGCTGCCGCATCCAGTTTGTCGACAAAGGCTTTTGATATAACGCTTTGGTCTGCATCCACCACCTGCAATGAAATACCCTTTATGCCACCGCTGCCGGACATCATTGAACCGAAAAAGACGGCCATAATAATAGGAAAAATAAAAGTAAAAAAGAAGCCGCCTTTATCTCGGTAGAGTAGCTTTAGGTCTTTTTGTGTTACCGCGAGTAATTTGTTTGTCACTATTAGTCCCTCAGTTCACGCCCGGTTAGGTTTAAAAACACCTGTTCCAGGGTAGGTGATTGTACCGAGAGATTACTAATCCTAGCTTGTTGTTCGCTATTGAGTAATTCGCGGATCTTTTGTAATGGGTTATCGCTATCAACAGTAATGACTTTATTGTCCTGACTATAACGAATCCGATGACTTTTGCCGTGCGTCTGTAACAGGCCGTTGACACTATCGAGAGCAACCAGCTGACCCTTGTCGATAATGGCCACCCGATCACAGAGCTTCTCGACTTCTTCCATATAATGGGTGGTATAAATTATGCTGTGACCTTGGTCTGATAGCGTTTGGATGCTTTCCATAATGGCATTACGCGATTGCGGATCGACACCCACTGTTGGTTCATCGAGGATTAATAATTTCGGTTTGTGGAGAATAGCAACTGCCAGATTGAGACGGCGTTTCATACCGCCGGAAAACTCCTTAACCCGCTGGTTTGCTCGGTCTTCCAGCCCCACTACTGCTAGAGTTTGACTGACCGCCGTTTTTAAGGCGTTTTTCTCTAAGGCATGCATTTTCCCGAAAAATCGTAAATTCTCTTCGGCGGTAAGGTCTTCGTAAAGCGCCAGGGATTGGCTGGCCAATCCAATGTTGGCGCGGGCAAAATTATCGCCGGGGGCGTGTTTTTCAAACAAGGTAACCCTACCATGCTCGGCGTTCAGCAAGCCTGTCATTATGTTAACCAGGGTGGTTTTGCCGGCACCGTTGGGGCCCAGAAGTCCGAAAATTTCACCCTCTTTGACGCTGAAGGAAAGTTGGTTAATCACTTTCCTTTGATCAAACTGTTTGCTGATTTGATCAAGAATTAAGATATCAGGCATGCTGTGTCCCTCTTTTTAGCCATTATTTTTACCATCTTTTTTACTATCAGTGCTATTTATACACGATAACAAGCCTCAAGGGAAACCGCCATTAGTCACCCCCACCCTTACCCTTATCCACCAGTAACAAGGATGTTGCTCTAACTATTAATTCTGTGTTGGTTTTTGGCGTAGTAGGGTAACAGCGCCGTTATTTTGTAATTCTAGCCCGGTGTGCTCAAGACCCCGATGTATTTCCTCAAGTTCTTCCCGGCTTAATGCTTGCGCCCGCCAATAGTGAAACAAACCCAAAGCCGGATGCAGGTTCTCAGCGATAATCTGGCCCAAATAAACGCTTTGTTGGCCACCGTTTAGAGTCATACCGGAAGGCCATAATCTCAGTGCGATAACCCGCTGCTCGCCGTTGCTACTGTTTTCATCGTGGAGTAATAGTCTCAGCGTTTCTTTGTGGCCTAAATAATCTCGCCCCGGAATGGGTAAAGACTCTACATCAGCTTGCGGGTTCAGAGTTTTTAAGGGCCACAGCCAGCCCGGACTGGTACTGTCCTGCCAGCCCGACCGCAGCAATTGCTCGCGTAGCTCCAAAGCGTTACCGGCAAACTGAAGATTAAAATCGCGAGCGGCATGTGAACCCACTCTGGCGCGCTGGCCATCGAGCTTTTGCCAGTCTTGTTGCCACCATAGCGCTGTATTGGAGACCTGCGCTTTATATTCGAGCTCATAAAGAATGGTTTCCGACGGCAGTTGCTGATTGGCCGCGTATGTAACTGCGATAATCAGGCCACTAAAAAATACCAAGCTGGCGTATATCGGCTTATAGACCCGGCGTATGCGTTGCCGGTAGGCAAAGCCAACGATGACAGTCCAGCTGCCCCCCAGCAGAAAGCCAAGTGTCAGGGTGCTGAGTTGATCTTGGCCCAGATAGAGTCGGGAGATTGCCAGCAGGATCAGCGCCAAGCTGGCAAGAATATACGGCCAGCGTCTATGGATTCGGCGTAG
>QIKG01000081.1 GCA_003232965.1 Oceanospirillales bacterium | reverse complement strand
TTATATCTGGAATAGTTTTTTTATTTTCTTTTTCTATTTTCAAATTAATTTCGCGAATTCGTAAACGGTCGTAAGCATATAGCCCTACTCCTATAACAAATCACTTTTAGTGATATAGAACCTATATACTAAAATCATATAACAAATTACTTTACTAATGATTTTAGTATATAGAGAATACCTAATATCTCTAAATCGTGATTTATCACGAATTCACTCCAAAAATAATATTTTAAAAACTTCGCGGCGTGTTATTAAAAACAGAGCAAATTTGTCAAGTTTGGGACAGGGAGCTCGCCACTAAAAGTACTTTAAAATACCGCCCAATGCATTGATTGCGGGGGCAATGAAAATAGAATCACGGTGATATAGTCCCAAAAAAAAGTCATTTAAATGCTTGACAAGTCTAACGAAATATAGATAATACCCAGCTTTGAAGGACATCTATAACTATAATTATTGGTAACTAAAAATGAAAAACATAACTATTACGAGGAAGGAATTTAAACGGCACCTTTATAGGGACACATGGCATTACCCTTGCGTCATTGAGGTGGCTACCACAGGCGCTCTGCCTATCCTAAAGCCCCTCTTAGAGATAACTTTTAACACCCCTAGCAACCACGGCAACCACGGCCCCTCCCGCCCAACGCTGGAAGCGCTATTCGTGGTTAATCCTGGCATCGACCGCGAGCTGCTCGCCGCATGGGCCACGGAGGGTCGATTTAAGGAGTGGGTTTCGTGGCTTAACAGCAACCCTCCGAGCGACTTTTGGGCTATATGTCAGCTTATCCATGACCACGATTGGGCCTACGCGATCATCGGTCACCCGTGCGACAAGCAATTACGCGTTCATCAAATGGCGCATATAATCTAAAAATAACAATAAAAAGGAGATACGTATGAAAAACGGTAAAATGATAAATGGATATGGTGAGCAGCGTTGGTTTAAAAATGATCTACCTCATCGCGAAGACGGTCCAGCGGCAACGCTATTAAACGGCGACGAATTCTGGTATTTGGACGGGTTGGCGCATCGTGAAGGTGGTCCTGCCATAGACTATGCTAATGGTGAAAAATTCTGGTATTTGAATGGTGAAAGATTGCGGCATCCTGAACGCTTCAAAACAATGGAATTATGGTTTGAATATTTGAACGACAATGAAAGTGAAACCTATCAACTTATTCATGACACTGATGGTTTTATTTCTTTCATTGACGAGCCAAGTGGCAAACAAACTCGTGTTCACCAAATGGCACATATGCTGTAGTATATAGCAATAATAACAATAAAAAGGGGCTTTAAAATGATTAAAATTCGGCAATTCAAATTTGTTGGCGGCAAAAAAGTGTACTTAACTCCGGCGGAACGGAGCTCATCATGGCTGAGATATCCGGGCGAGCCGTTCGTGGCCAGCAATTCGGCTACTGGCATCGAGCGATTCCGATTTACGCCGCCCAAACGTCGGCTTAAAGTTAATAACGTAAAACACACTCGGGCAAATTCGCTGGAAGAAGTTTTGGTGATCCGTGATGAATGGATTTTGGAGCACTTGGAAATATTTGAGAGCAACTTAACGGATGACTTAAAGCGCATTTTAAAGCGGCTAAAATCAGGCGGCGTGATAGGTGCGATTGATGATCAAAGCTACTACGAGGCAACTGCGGTAGCGCTAGCTGCGGAGAAGCCCGAGAAGTGGCCTGAAATTGATGAGGCAGCAGCAAAGCAATTGGGTGAATACCAATGCGCTCGGAATTTACAGGCGCTTGATTGCCTGGATGCTAAAGGGCAGCTCATCGAGGGCAAAGAGGGTGATTTGCCGCCCTCGTTAACCGAATTTATAGATGCGGCTGAAGAGGGGTTGGAAGGAACCAAAAAACGCGCTGATTTAGCAGGCAAATACTACGTGATACCAAAGGCAACCCCAGCAGCTCTCTCACCCCTATCGGCGGCCGGGGATCGTAAGCGATTAGCAACCACGGCGGCTGAGAAACCCACAGCAACCACGGCGGCTGATCAGGGCTTTAGCCATGGCATTGCGCCTCCAACGCTGCTCGAGACAGTCAACGAGGCGCTGACCGTGGCTATTTCGCCCCCGGATGCTGTTGAAGACGAAGAAGCACCCACATTTGATGATTTGGTCGAGCTAGTCAGTGCCAAACTGGACGATGCGGAAGCTAAGGAGTGGTTTGAGGATGCCTTTGATGAAGAATTGGATCTGGGTAAATTTTTACCTATAAAGGAAGCAACGATAAATACCACGGAAATAACTTTTAATTGCCCGACGACCGAGCAACTAAAGCTAATAGAAAAACTAGTAATAGGGGGTAACATAAAAATAGTAATCAATAACTAAAATTAGTTTCAAAAACGCTTGACAACCAACCGGCGATCCATATAATCCCGGACCGCAACTTGACTAATAACGGGCAAGTTGCGATAAAAATAAATTTAACATAACTAAGAGGAATTCTAAATGTTAACACAATTGCAAAAATTACAAGCAGCAATCGCGGACTCAAAAACAGCTAATGACGGTGGGGATAGCGGCAAAAACACTTTTTCGCATAAGAAAATGGCCGAGGGGCAATCAGCACGGCTTCGATTCGTACCCGACACCGATCCTGACAACCCGCTTTTACCATGGATAGAAACAGCCGAATCTCGGATCGCATTTCAATCGGCAATCAACGTGCCTGAGGGTTTCGATGGCAGCAAGATGGCCGTCATTAAGGTTCCTTGCAGCGTTAAAGGCGTCGATGATGATGCTTGTCAGGTAAGGCAGGGCTGTAAAACCTTCTTTGCTGCCAAAGAGGATACCATCGGGCGCAAGTGCTGGCCTAAACCTAACTACATTATGCAGGGGTTTGTTAACGACAACCCCCTCGGTGATACCGAAACAGATGTGCTGCGCCGGTTTGCGCTTACCCAACAAATCTACACGGCTATAGGTGCTGGTCTGGGTTCACTTGAGGCAGATGATGCGATGCCGCAAGACATCGAAAAGGGGCTTGATTTTATCTTAAAAGCCGGGGAACAAGGCGGCTTCAAATCGTATTCAGCGTCCTGCTTTGCCCGCAGCTCAACGGCTCTTACCAAGGAGCAGAAAGCCGCTGCTAAGGATGCGCCGATGCTTAAAAGTCTAGTGGCACCCTTACCTACTGCTGATCAGCAAGCAGTTTTAATCGATATGGTGATTGCTGCCAATACCGGCCAGCCTTACGATTATGCGCTGTGGGGTCATCTCTGGACACCATTTGGCCTGGAAAAAAAGGTGGTGAATGATAAGTAAAAACAGCAGTAAATAGCAAAGTTAATGGCCAGCAACTTAAATCAGTTGTTGGCCATTTCTAGTTAACAACAATAATAAGAGGAACGAAAAATGAACAACAAACCCGAGCCATTAAAACTCTCACTAAATCCACAGCAAATCATCGCGGAAATCATCGAAGCGCAAGACAGCTTTTGTAGCTACCCCAAGGGGCTATCCTCACAAGGGCTCGTTGCTACTACGCTGGTATCCACTCACGATGCCAACAACCCCGACAATCTCTACAAAATCTATGCCGACGATCATGTGCCAGCAGTCCACCTAGATGCCAACGGCACTTTTCATCGAGATCCAAATAGCGGCAAACGGCGGCGAAAACACCTTTTCGTGGTGTTTAAGCCGTTCCAGACCGTTAAAGTGCTGCCCAACGATACGTTCCAAGTGGTGGCCTTAAGTCATTGGGATCGCCTAACTGATCGCTTTTCAATGACTCATGGGCAGCACGTAACGCCTACGTTGGCACCTGTGTTTTTTGAGCTAGTTGATCATATTCTGCGCTGCGCAAAACAACAATCCATGGCAGCTCAATGCGACGACGGGGCGCTGGCAGCTGCCGCCATAGAAGCATTAACCATTAATAGTATTAAGATGCTGCCGGAAAAAATGACTACTAAGGGCGGCGTTTACGGGTACTTGTATTCGATAGCCGTCAATGCGATGTTTAAAGCGCACAAAGCACATCAAAAATATAAAAAACACCAGCCGCTATATAGCGATCTATATGACAAAAACGGCAATAACATAACTATAGAGGATATCTAAAATGAAGAAATTAACTAAAGACGCAAGACTGGCCGCCATGACACGCTTTAAGGCGGAAAAAAGTGGTGAAATGGGCGAAGTGAAACGAATACTTACCGAAGCTCAAAATCTCGGCATAGCAACTGATGAAGATTTTACTAACGCCATTTGGGGCATGTCAGCAATTGACTACACCGAGGATGTGCAAGAATTGCTGAAAGCCCCTGGGGTGATGCCCGATTCGAAGGCAGGTAAGCGGAAACAAACAGTTTTTTGCTCGGACCTGATGGGGGATCCAATGGCATTTTTCGCCAACGTCAAATTGGCGTTTGAGAAGGATGAAGATGGCAACCCAGTCTTAAGCACGGACCAAATGGAAAAGCTCGCCAAAGCACTTGGTGATAGCTGTTTTGTGATGGCTAAGGCGCTCTGGGACGACCCTAATTCGACTCCGTCGCTGTTTCGGCGCGATGTGTTGCTGGATGACGGCCCGGTTGATACGCAAGTGGTCACTTATTTGCCTTATAGTGACAAAGAAAAGCGCGAC
The DNA here is from genome assembly GCA_003232965.1 of Oceanospirillales bacterium. Lineage (GTDB taxonomy): Bacteria > Pseudomonadota > Gammaproteobacteria > Xanthomonadales > SZUA-36 > SZUA-51. The sequence continues at coordinate 3,266 of QIKG01000081.1, read as the reverse complement.
CTCGTAAATATGGCAATTGCCAAGTTGTGTAAGGCGGCCGATTGCATCATTACTCCCTCAAATATGTCGCAACTGATGGATTTGTGGTGGTTGTATGGCGAATCAAAAACGACTTTGGTTAAGGCCACTACTAACGCCGAACGGCAATTATACGCCCCGGGCTCGGTGCTGGAAGTTGCCGTGGGTGAGCCCGACTTGGCTTTCGACCACTCTGGCCATGAACTGGATGCTGATTGTGCTTTCCCAGTAATTGGTGAATTCCTTGATCGTACAGATGCCGGGGCCGTGATTGCCGCTTACTTCTACGGCGTCTGGTCAGGCCGCTACTCGGGCCGGGCCGCCCTTTGGGTATATGGCAAAATCGGCGGCGAAGGCAAATCAGTGGTGCTTGGGGCCATAGGTAAGGAAGCCTTTGGCAACAAGGGCGGGCTCAAATCGCTCACTACGGCCAGCAATAAAGACAAATTCAGCAGCGCAGCGGTGGTTCGGGCCGATATGATCGTCTATCCTGACTGCAACAACCCCAACATCCTTAACAATGAGGTGGTCAAGCAACTGACCAGCGGCGGGGCTGATCCAATGGCTATCCGTCAAATGTACAACGTGGAATATGATGTGGTGCCGCGCAGCCGTTTGATGGTCATTTCGAATCACCGGCCAAGGGTCTACAACACCAACAGCAGCCTGTCGCGGCTGATCTTCGTGTCAGTGCGACCATTCGCCGCCGGGACGCGGCCAATACCACCCAAAGAAATTGAGGCAGCGATACACACCGAAATGCCAGGGTTTTTGGCATATGGCAAAGCGCAGTTCGAGGCTCTCACCAATGACGGCAAAAACAGCGACCTCGAATTACCCGAGGATGTTCGGGAGAATATCCAGGAATTGATCGGGTCACGGAAGCCGTTGTTTGCGGATTTTTTGGAGGAATACGTGGATATTTGTGATCCAGCAAATCAGGATGTTTATACCAGCCGCCGGGCATTTAAAGAGCGATGCCAGTATGATAAAATGAGCAATCACGAAATAAAAGAATTCTTGGAATACCTTGAAAAGGACATGAATTTAGAGGTGCGCAGCAGGGCAATAGCGGGCAGTAAATCAACTCATATGGTCATTAAAGGCCTTAAATTAAAGGATCTAAGCGATGATTAAGCAAAAACCAGAAAGGGTCACTAAACCCTATAAGAAAACTAAGAAGCAAGGCAGGGTCAAACCAATGGCCATCGTTAAGACCGATCAGGTGGTGGCCTTTGATACCTCAAAATTATTGTACTTCGATTTCGAATACAACGACTCCGAGGTGCTCATGATGCGATCAACGGATCGGGTGGGAGCTGGGCTACGCCCCCAGCAAGAGAAATTTGATTTGGTGGTGCCAGCGACTGGTAAGCCCGTAAGCAATGCGGCAATTGGTCGCTGGGTGGCAGCTAAAACCGCAGAAGGATACACCTTTGTAAGCTACGCATTGTCAGCCGAAATCACCGCCTTGCTCCGAATAGGCGTCGATGTAAGTAAAATGACATGTATTGATTTGATGGCCGAATGCCGGATGCTTACGCTGGCAGAAACAAGCAAATGGTACGAGCCAAAGGGCAGCTTGCTCGGTGCTTTGGACAAGTTTTTGGGCATCAAACCAGTGGCAGACAAGGACGCAATGCGCGATTTGATACTGGGTGATGACAAGCGGCGACTCGGATGGGACGACGATGAATGGGCAGCTATTGGTAGTTACTGCCAAGAAGATGTCGATAACTTGCCGGACCTGTTCGATGCTTTGCGCGACGAAATGCCGCATCAGTTATTACGGGCCGACTGTGAACAGCGGGGGCTTTATATCCGAATGGCAGCTGAAATGGATTTTGCTTCGCCAGGATTCCCCGTAAGTGGCGGGCACCTTAAGGCCATTTATAAGCGACGGGAAGCAGCAAAAGTGGAGCTGATTGAGTCGCTACAGGGTGGCCTTTGGGGTGATCTGTATCAGCAAGTCAAGCCAACGAAGAAGCAGGCAGCGGCTGATCAGGAATTGATGGATGCTGGGAAACAACCTCCGGCGGCCAAGTATCGGCTCGATCAGTCGCAATTGGCGACCGTTATCCTGGATCAGGGATGGGCAGTCGCTTGGCCAACGACTAAAACAGGCCGCCCTTCAACCGCTGGGGACGAACTCAAGAAGCTGGAAAGGGGCAGGATCCCCGAAGTGGCAGCATTCAGAATGGTGAAAAACACGTTGGCTGTGCTCAACAGCACTGATCTTTCGGAGCTGATCACTGACTCGGAGCATATCAAGCAGCAGACATTCAGCTTCTCGGCAAAAACATCCAGGAATGGCTTAAAACCAGCCAAGGGCTATTTGCTCAATTTACCGCGCTGGATGCGGGCAGCCGTCCGCCCTGCAAAAAACAAATTGCTGATAATTGGCGATTGGAAAGCACAAGAAGTTGCCGTGGCAGGTCATTTGAGTGGCGACCAAAACCTGATTGATGCTTACGATTCTGGTGATATCTATGTGTATCTCGCTAAGTACTCGGGCGTCGTACCAATGGATGCGTTGGCAGCAGATTACCCATTGGAACGCAAGCTATTTAAGATGCTTCAGCTAGGCATCAGCTACGGCAAATCACTTAATTCATTGGCCGACGATATCTGGGGGTTGCTCAAAGGGACCGATATGGCACCTGATAGGCAATCAAGTAATAAGGTGGCCGAAAGGATTTACGACTGGCACTTACAGCAATTTGAGACTTACTGGCGATGGGCAAAAACCGAGGTGTTGAATGCTCGTCGCAAGGGCTACATCCAGACGGCTGCTGGTGGCTGGATCACACCTGTTGATCCGAACAAAACTCGTAGGAACGCTATCATGAATTTTCCAATACAGTCATTATCAGCGGAAATGATGAGATTGTCATCTATCAGTTATTACCAGGAATGGGCAGCGGATGATTGCTTGCCGCCGCTACTAGCTACACAGCATGATTCGTTGATCCTGGAATGCGACATTCAGCACCAAACGAGGTGCGAAGAAGCCCTTCAAAGGGTGATGATCGTCGCTGGGGAGGATCTGGGTGTCCCGCGCTTGGGAGTGGATTTGACTGTGATTGATTCTGAAAGGGGTTATTTAGTCAGCGACGATCACTTCAAGTTATTTAAGATGATTTGTGGCGGCTCGTAACGGCTATGGCAATTAGGGGTGATTGGGAGCGGCTATGGCAATTAGGGGTGATTGGGAGCGGCTATGGCAATTAGGGGTGATTGGGAGCGGC
>QIKG01000078.1 GCA_003232965.1 Oceanospirillales bacterium | reverse complement strand
AGGACAACGGTGGCACATATCAGCTCAGCGCTATCCCGCAAAACGCACAGCAACAGGATAAATGCGGGCGTTTGGGCTTGGATTCACTTTCGCAGCAAAGCGCCGAAGGGGATATACTGAAATGCTGGCAGGGGCGCTGAAATATGCGCATTCAGCGCTGGCCGCTTTTACTTTTTTTGTGGGTAGAGAAACATACCTAATATAAGCAAAGCCACGCCGCCCATAATGGCACTGTCGGCAAGATTAAAGGTCGGCCAGTGTGAGCCACTTAGATGCGCATCAATAAAATCGACCACATAACCTAAACGCAGGCGGTCTATCAAATTGCCGATAGCACCACCCAGCACTAATGCCAAAGCCCATAGATTGACTCGTTCTCTGGCTGGTAAATTAAACATCCACACCACTAGCATTATTGATATACCCGCCGCTAGCACACTGAAAAACCAGCGTTGCCAACCACCGGCAGTACTGAGAAAACTGAAGGCTGCTCCGCGGTTATGTGCCAATGTCATATTTAACCAATCAAACACAGCTTGGGGCCGATACAGCTCCAACTGTTGACTGGCGATATGCTTGCTCCACTGGTCTAAAACAATGATCACAGCAGCGATTAACAGCCCGAAAGCAAAGGTTTTGAAACTTATTGTCTGCTCGGGTGGCTCGGTAGTGATTTCTGTATTGGCTTTCACTTCTTGCTCAGCAGGACTGTCTTTATCATCTATGACAGGCTCCCCCTCAGTATCACTCTTACAAGAGTTCATTGCATCGACCAAATCAGTGGCGCTGGCAGCAGTGTTATTTTTAGCGTCTTTATTACTCATGCATATTCTCGTTGTTCACCCTCAGCAAACAAATTCTCATGACAACGACCACAAATTTCTGGGTGCTCGCTAATTGAACCTACATCAGCACGGTAATGCCAGCAGCGCACACACTTTTCTTGGCTAGATGCGCTAACACTCACAGCCACTTTTATGCTGCCAAGTTCGGTGATTGGCAAGTCATCTGGTTTTTCTGCCAGAGATTTAACCACCGCATTTGATGTAATCATTACAAAACGCAGTTCATCACCCAGTGTTTCACAGGCATCAAGTAGTTCACCCTCGGTGTATATAGTCACTTCACTGGCCAAAGATGAACCAACTTCTCCTACCGTTCGCAAAGCTTCAATAGCCTTGCTAACCGGTTCGCGTAACTGCATAACTAATGCCCAGAATATTCTGGTTGTCTGGTTGTTATCAAGCGCAAACAAACCCTCGTAATAGGTTTCCTTAAAGATCGTATTGCTGCGATCATCACCGGGTAACAGTGTCCAGATTTCTTCGGCAGTAAAACTAAGAATAGGTGCTATCCAACGAACCATAGCTTCGAGAATATGGAACATGGCTGTTTGTGCTGAACGCCTGCCAATGCTGTTCACCGGCATGGTGTAAAGCCTGTCTTTAATGACATCCAGATAAAACGCACCCATATCGATTGAACAGAAGTGCCCTATTTTCTGGTAAATGCGCATGAACTGATAATTTTCATAATCTTTTTGGATATCTTCCTGCAGCTGTAATGCCCGGTCTACAGCCCATCTATCCAAGGACAGCATTTGCTCGGGCTTGAGTAGCTGGCTTTGGTCAAAGCCATCAATATTGCCCAGAAAATAACGCACAGTGTTACGAATTCGCCGGTAACTATCTGCTACTCGCTTGATGATTTCATCCGATACGGTCATTTCCTGACGATAATCAGCGGATGCAACCCACAGGCGTAATACATCTGCACCATAGGTGTTCATGATGGTTTGCGGAGCCACCACATTACCTAAAGATTTCGACATTTTGCGACCATCGGCATCCACGGCAAACCCATGAGTCAATACCTGACGATAAGGTGGCCGCTGGTGAATAGCCATGCTGGTCAACAAAGATGACTGGAACCAGCCGCGATGTTGGTCGGAGCCTTCAAGATATAGATCAGCTGGAGAACCCAAATAGTCGCGGTCGTCCAGTACACAGTAGTGGCTGCTACCGGCGTCAAACCAGACATCCAGAATGTCTTTAACCGTATCGTATTTATCGGCATCTACACCTAAACGCGCAAATATATCATCCTCATACCAAGCATCCACACCTTCTTTTTCAATTAAGTCAGCCGCCTTATTCATTAAGGCTACGGCATCAGGATGTAACTCCTCGGTCTCTCTATCCACAAACAGAGTGATTGGTACACCCCAGGCCCGTTGGCGCGAAATACACCAGTCTGGTCGGTTTTCAACCATCCCACGGATCCGTTCTTCACCCCATTCAGGCACCCAGCGAACCCCAGGTATAGCCGCCATAGCATTGCTTCGTAGTTGCGCCTTATCCATGGAAATAAACCACTGTGCCGTCGCCCGGAAAGCAGTTGGGGATTTATGCCGCCAACAATGCGGATAGCTGTGGTCAATTTCTTCTAGATGCAACAGACTACCGTTTTCTTCGAGCAACTCGACTATCGCACTATTGGCCTTCCACACAAATTGACCCCCGAACAACGGGGTATCCGGCAGGTAAACACCGTTAGCACCCACGGGGTTGTAGGGTTCAATACCGTATTTAGAAGCCACAATAAAATCTTCCTGACCGTGGCCGGGTGCAGTATGTACAGCCCCGGTACCTGCCTCAGTTGTGACATGCTCACCGAGAAGAATGGGGACTTGCAAAGAATAAAATGGATGCTGTAGCAAAACACCTTCGAGAGCACTGCCTTTAACACTACCGAGTATTTGCGGATTAGACAGTTGGTAACGCTCCATTACCGTAGTTGAAAGCGCATCTGCCACTACCAGGCCGATGGATTTATCATTCCTGGTTGCCACTAACATCACATAATCGAGGTCAGCATTTAGCGATACTGCACGGTTAGCCGGCAGGGTCCATGGGGTTGTTGTCCAGATAGGCACACCCACCTGATCCAGTGCTTGATCCAGGGCCCCATTCAAATCAAACAACTTCTCTAACGCTGGGCCGTCAACTGCAGGAAAGAAAACATCAATAGCTGAAGATAACTTATTCTCATATTCGATTTCAGCCTCTGCCAGTGCCGAACCACAATCAAAACACCAGTTGACCGGTTTTAGGCCCTGTTCTAGATGGCCATTTTCAACAATTTTGGCGAGCGCGCGCAGCATATTGGCTTCATAGCGGAAATCACGGGTTTCGTAGGGATTATCCCACTCACCGGCAACCCCAAGGCGCTTAAAATCTAGGCGTTGGCGGTTGATTTGTTTGCCGGCATATTCACGACATAAGCGCCGGAAGGTGCGTGCATCGACCTTACGCCCAACCTTGCCCACTTTTTTCTCAACCTGTAATTCAATCGGCAACCCGTGGCAGTCCCAACCGGGTACATAAGGCGAGTGATAACCGGCAATGAGTTTGGATTTAACAATAAAGTCCTTGAGGATTTTATTCACCGCATGACCAATATGGATATCACCATTGGCATACGGGGGGCCATCATGTAAAAGAAAGGTTTGCCGATCTTTTGTGGCTTCCTGAATTTGTGCGTAACGACCCTCGGCTTCCCATTGCTTTAACCACTGGGGTTCGCGCTGGGCCAGATTGGCTTTCATCGAAAAGCGGGTCTTCGGTAAGTTGATTGATTTTTTGTAATCGTATTCCATACTAATGTTCCATTCGCCGGGTCAATACTGCCCGCGCCAACTGTTCATCCTGCTGCATTTTTTCGGTTAATTCATCGAGGCTGGAAAAATGTGCCTCAGCCCTCAAGTGTTCAATTAGTTTCACTTTGATTCGTTGCCCATACAAGTCGGCATTAAAATCAAAAAGGTGTACTTCCAACAGCAATTGCTTGCCGCCTACTGTAGGCCGTTTTCCAATACTAGCCACACCGGGAAGCACCTTATTATTACCCGGTAACACCACTTCTACCGCAAATACGCCAGCCACAGGGCAGGGTCGATGCTGCATAGGTATATTGGCTGTAGGATAACCCAGTTTTCTCCCCAATTGTTGACCTTTAACAACCCTGCCGCCAAGACTGTAAGAACGCCCGAGCAACTCGGCTGCTAATTTCATCTCACCACTCGATAATGCGTTGCGCAAACGCGTGCTGCTGATACGTTCACCATGAAGGCAAACCGCCGGAATAAAGTGAGTTTCAAAGCCATGCGTTTTGCTGGCGCTTGCCAACATATCGATATCACCACGGCGATCTTTGCCAAAGCGAAAATCCTCACCGACAATCAGCTGGCGGGTATTCAATTGCCGGATTAAAATCTGTTGAATAAAGTCCTCTGCTGATAAACTGGCAAGCGCTTGATTAAATCGCAGCAAACCGACCTGTTGTAGTCCCCATTCGCGTAATTGCCTAAGCTTGCCCGTAGTAGATTGCAGCCGGAATGACAGGCTTGAGGGATCAAAAAACTGTCGCGGTAGTGGCTCAAAACTAATCAAGGTGGAAACCAGTTCTTGCGCTTTGGCTAATGCTAAAGTTTGCTCTATTAGCGCTTTATGTCCACGGTGCAGGCCATCAAAATTCCCAATGGTGACTGCCGCAGCTGCGACACCACCTACCATTGGTTTATTTTGCTGAACTAGATCCCTGAAAACACGCATGTACTCACACCAGACCCTTACATTCTAAATAGCTGAAAAGCAGAGATTATAACAGCCAACCTAGCGTTCGGCACCGCGTTTTAGATCCTGTATACGCAAACCAAATAACAGACTGGCCAGTGCGTAAATGAGCACACCCGAAATGATAAGAGTTGAAAGCCAGCTGATCCGGCTTAACACTGGAAACTCACCCCAACTGCTGAGACTTGGGGAGATAAAATAAAGTCCTATTGCCATCAGCAGCGAAGCTGCAGTAATCGCTGTAATAACCCGCAACCAGCCTTGTTCTGGTTGGTAGTGCCCTTGTTTTCTAAGCTGGTAATATAACAAACCAGCATTTAACCAGGCGGAAACACCACTGGCAAGCGCCAGACCGGCATGTGCGCCAGGTATATCCAGCCATAACATACTGCCAACAAAAGCGAGATTGAAAACCATATTGATCAACAATGCGAAGATGCCAATTTTCATCGGCGTTGTTGTGTCCTGACGAGCGTAAAAGCCAGGAGCCAACACTTTAATCGCAATAAAGGCTGGCAAACCGGCGGCATACGCCATCAGCGACAACGACGACATATAAACATCATTCGCACTGAACGCCTGATACTGGAACATGGTTGCCAACAAAGGCACCGCCAGAACGGCCAATGCCACTGCCGCAGGGATTGTAATCACCAGCGCCAGACGCAAGGCCCAGTCGATGGTGGCAGAAAAGGCCTGGGTATCGGTAGCAGTATGTTTGCGCGCCAGACTGGGAAGAATGACGGTTGATAATGCCACCCCGAAAACACCGATCGGAAATTCCATTAGTCGATCTGAATAACTTAACCAGGAAACACTACCGACAATCAAAAACGAAGCAATCAGGGTATCAAATAACAAGTTAATTTGAGCTACTGATGATCCTATCAAGGTCGGAATCATTAGTTTCAGGATTCGACGCACACCCGAATGCTTCCAGTTAAACCGTGGTCGGGGCATTAAGCCGTGGCGTGCCAGCGTAGGAAACTGTACCAACAACTGCAGGAATCCAGCCACCAATACAGCCCAGGCGAGAACTTCTACCGGTTGCTCAAAGTTATCGGAAAAACAGATAGCGGCGGTAATAAATGAGATATTCAGCAGTGCAGGTGTTAGTGCCGGCAACAGGAACCTTTCAAAAGTATTTAAAATGCCGCCAGCCAGTGCTGTGAGCGAAATTAGCAGAATATAGGGAAAGGTAATGCGCAGCATATTGGTGGCAAGCTCAAACGACTCACGGCCATCCATATACCAACCGGGTGCAAACACCATCATAATTGCCGGGGCAGCAAAAATACCAATGGCAGTGATCAGCAATAATACCGACATCAGGGTACCGGTTACCGCATCGATCAGGGATTTCAGCGCTTCCTCATCGCCCTTTTCCCGATACTCGGCCAAGATTGGTACAAATGCTAGTGAAAACGAACCCTCGGCAAATAGCCGCCGGAGAAAATTTGGAATCTTAAAAGCGACAAAAAAGGCATCTGTTGCCGCACTTGCGCCGAACCAGCGGGCGAATATAATCTCGCGCAATAGCCCTAAAACCCTTGAAATAAAGGTCATTGAGCTAACTAATGCAGTCGATTTCAGCAGTTTCAAAAAACTGCTTCCCTACTCTTGCTTAATCTATTGTTCTGCTTATCTTTTCTCATGTTCTTTTCCAGATAGCTTATTGGTTTATTTTAATTGACAATAGTGGCAAAGAAGAGGATAATTTCCGGCTCTTTTATGAACAAATATTTTTTGGAGTTAACCGTGGCTAATAGTCTATCAGCTCGCAAGCGCGCCCGTCAGGGAGAACGCAACCGGATGGCAAACGCATCTAAACGCTCTTTCGTTCGCACTTCGATTAAAAAAGTAATCACCAGCATTGAAAGTGGCGATAAAGAAGCAGCTGAAACAGCCTATAAAGCTGCCATTCCTGCCATCGACAGCTCAGTCTCTCAGGGCATTATGCACCGCAACAAAGCGGCTCGGCATAAGTCTCGTCTGAACGACCATATCCGGGCTATGTCTTAATATAAACCGCACGAATTTAAATTTTAAAAGCCCCTGTTTCGGGGCTTTTTTATTGGCTGCTTATTAGTCAGCGCCTTTTATGCACCCAACATCGGAAGGTGTTTTTTGTTGTGATAGGTAAGTGCGAGCGAAATACAATGCGTTAACTCCTCGATAGGGATTTCGTCATCTTCAGCAAAAATGATAGCTCTGTTAGCTTCGAACTCGAATGCGTCAGCATATATTTCTTTAAAGGTGTCAACCAGCGTTGTTTGACAGTGAAAAAGTAGCTTATATTGGGTCGGTGCAGATTCTCGCCAACCAATGCGAATTGGACTGCCAGCCTTGGAAACATAACTCGGCTCACCCCATTTTAATGTTTCCTCAATGTTGTTTACTCCATCAGTTTCTGATGCCACATCCAATATCAGTTGCCGAAGAAACAGTAGCTTATGGCGTATTGTTCCTGGGTAGTTGTTAAACACCTCAGTAACTTCAATGTTTTTAATTAGGGGTATATTATTCAAACAGTTTTCTCCAGTCAGAACCAACGTTGGACAGGAACATCATCAATAGATTTGTTGGTCAATTTACCCTCAGTCCTGTCGGCAATCAACAGCTTTCGTTCGTGGCAAAAACGGGAATGATTCTATTAGGCGACTGTCCTCGCTCTACTTTAGGCGACTGTCCTCGCTCTAGCTCTTCTCTCAACCGTCAATCTCCCCTAAGAGCTTCTTGTATACGCCAAATTCTTGTCGGCACTGGTTGTTATCTATAAGTGACCGAAATTGAACTTTCAAGCGTCGTTTTTGCTGAAACGAAAGCTCAGCGCCTTTAAGTGCCCGAGCAAGGCGCTCTTTGATATAACCTGAATAAGAACCAACATAATCTAGCTCAATATACCTTATAGCTAACTCGGTACATGCTGCATCGTCAACTCGAATGCCTTCTGATAGTTTATAAAGAGTTGCTCTATATTGAAGCCACCGATATCGGTCAGGCATCCAACTTGGTGCGCCAGGTTCAGTCGCCTCAGGTTGTTCGAGTGAAAACTTTCCGTTAAGTATTTTGTGTGCTGCGATAATTTCTGGTTTAGACCAACCTGCCGGGACACCATGGTAAATCTCTAGAGGCAATGAGTGTGATGGTCTTTCCATTATGTATAACGAGGCTGTAGAAAAACCTCCGAATATTAAAGCAAAAATATATCCTTAATAATCAATGTGATATATCTCACGATTTTCAATAAAATAGGGTATTTGGGGTTTCTCTACAGCCTCAACGCCCGAATTAACTGGAGCCAGCCTTGCTGGCTTCCGAGTTGAATGATTTGTTATAAGTCTTTTCCCTCTTCCTTTCCATGCCATATCCTTAAAATAAAAATATGATTATTTGAAACCAAGTACCTAGCTAAATATTTGCCAATGTATAAATCACGCATCATTTCCGGGTCTGGCGACCGAGGTACAGGGAGCCCTATTTCCGGGAATTGTTTCAACTGGCTAATCGCTGTTTTTATTTCTTTTGCTATTTGTTTCGCTGCTTTTGGGTTGTGGATTGCGATGAATTTTCGTAACCTGGCAAGGTCGGATATTGATTCAACTGAATAACTTAACTTCATTTGGTTGGTGCTGAGGACTCATCACTTGTACCCCAGGTATCAAGCCACTCATTAACCTTTGATTCGCCAATTGTTTCTCCAGATTGGATTGATTCTAATGCTTGGATAGTATCTGACCACCGAGAGCTCTCCATTGCCTGTTTTGCAACAAACTCTTTTATTGCAAGGTTTATCAAATAGTTTTTACTTCGGTCAAGTTTTTCTGCTAATTGTTCGAGGGGGACTTCAATTTCTTTATGAAGCCGAACACTTGTGACGCTCATAAAATACTCCGAATGTAGTGATGTGTATTACATTACACTACATTTAAAAAATAGAGTCAAGTTTCAAGAACTTATAACGATTTGCATCACTGGTTTGGAGTGTAACGGAACACAAAATACCCAAAGTTAAAACAATCCACGTGTATGCGCTTGTTAGCTATTTTTATTTCCATACTCGATAATGCTATCATTCTGTTTAGAAATTATACATAAGTGGACAACAGGCCAGCTTGTACTCGGGCCAATTCCACCTTCAAGCCTTTGTTGCTCTCTGGCTCCGAATAACCATAGCCCGCAATCATCCAATTCTTTGATATTATTTGTGAACTCGCGTTCAATTTGAATTCGCTGACCAACTTCATCGATACCAATATCTATATAGTCCTGTACATTTTGGTAAAACCCAGCTATCAAATCAACCAATTCATTTGTGTCTATATCTTCATAGTCGAAAGACCCTGCCATTGAATTTAGTGCTATTGCTAATAACTCCTTACCACTCTCAATTCTTTTGAGATGGCTAGGAATATTTTCTTTAGTCCTTACAACCTTAGTTGGCTTTGGCTCACTCGTATCCGATAGCTTTTCATTGACCCATGTTTCATGATTATGTTTTATTTCTTTTAGCAACGATTCGCTGAATGCCTCTGATTGATCATCAACCTGTTTGTGATGCGTTTTACAGAGTAGAATGATGTTATTAGGAAAATCATGTTCTCCAACTGGATGATTTTCCCGATATCGCGGCCCGCCACTTTTTTTTGATACAATATGACATTCATCACCAACAACCGATTCTTTATCAATCTCTGTTGGCTCCATAACAATATGTGATTTACAAATCGCGCATCTACTACCTGATTTACCCCAAATTACTTTTCGATTTTTATCGGATATCGACATTATTCTTTTAAGCTAACTCTGATTTATACAGCCTAAGCTGAATATCCAGCTATATTTCTGTATATTAATTTTAATTGAACCTATCGTGCTACCAATGCTGTTGATTTGCAAGTTACAAAATCTTCTTTGAATTTTGAAAGCTAAGAATTAGAAAGACCTGAATTCAGGGATCATACTCATAGGTCTTCTTCGGAGTTTACAGCAGCCAAGGCCAGTGCTTGCTCTTCCCGCTCTTTTTGTGCTTCAAAAGCCAACTGGATATCGGTCATCAACTGATCAAGGCCGGTGCGTGCAACCGATGAGATTAAATACCAAGGGTCATGCCATTCTAGTTTTTTTAATATAGCTTTAGCTCGGGATGTCGGTAATAACAAAGCTTTGGTCATGCCCGATACGCACCACGCCGAGATTTGGATATAGTGTGGTAAAAGGATAGTCGGCAACCTTGGGTCTGGCGGCACTTACAGCTGAAATCAGGGTGGATTTACCGGCGTTGGGGAAACCCAACAAGCCGACATCAGCAAGCACTTTCAATTCCAGCAGAAGCTCGCGTTCCTCGTCCGCTACTCCCGGTGTGGTTTTTCGCGGTGAACGATTGGTTGAGCTTTTGAAATGCACATTGCCCAAACCGCCCTTGCCGCCACGGGCCGAAAGTCCCGAGGACAAGCACATTCTAGTCCACATTGGGGTTTATCTGGCTCCCTGACAATGCTGTTACCCCGCTTACGCGGAGGAAGGAGGGTAGTTGAAGTCATGCCCACCCTTAACACCCAAAAACAGGCACACCAACACTTCAAATTCGCTCATAAATCTATTTAGTACAACTTTCCAATCACTTATAGGCAGCGTCCATTTTTTTGAGGCATCGCGTATGACCAAATAAATGACTTTTTTGACTGCATCATTGGTGCTACCGAGCGCCTGTTCTCTGGGTTATGGACTACCTCCTCTGGAGTACTACAACTAATTCAAATGCCTGAAATAACCATACCCAGTTTACTCAAAGCTATTTTGGAATATTGAGTCAGTAACTTGAGGGCAAATATCCTGGAAGATACATGCTGCCCATTCCGGGTGGTCAACAAATGGGTTCCTATTTTCCTGAAAACCAAACACAACATTATTGCGATCTATTTCGGTTTGATCAACAGGATCATCAATATGCCATTGTAATAAGGTGCTTAACCTGGCCATTTTAGGAACACCACTGCCAAGTTCGGCTGGATCTTCAACCAATTGTAAGTCTGGTTCAAGTTGTACAGGGGAACTATTGGGGTCAGCTTGACTAGCTTCATAACGCACATCCATATACATCATTGCCCGCGCAATATCACCTTTGCGTTTTTCCCATACTTCAAAAACCGACCCATCAAACCAGTTAGAGTTACCGGGATAAACACCCGAGCCACCGCCTATACCGTTGTAATTAGTCGTTACCCTTTCGTTACAGCCGGCATTACAATTATCGAAATAATTGTTACCCCTGTCACTGTTATAGTCTGCATCTGAAATCATCAAATGATGAGCGTCAGTACGGGCAGCGTTATTCGAGCCTAAGCTATTTTGATGAAAACCGCGAGATTGTGGCCAGGTATGTTCGCGATTATAAATTTGTATCCCACCACCAAGGTATTCAAGAGAATTATTTTTATAGACCATTATCATGCGTCCCAAAACTAATGGATCCGCATCAGCTTCGGATAAAATATCCCAGGTATCAATACTTCCTGAGGATGAGTAATCAAATGACTGCGCGACTCTAATAATATCGTGCAAGGTGGTACGTAAGGTCAGTGCGCTGGTAGTATCAACCCCAGCATAATATTCACCAATTGTAGGTACCGGGCATTGGTTATTAATGCTCCCAGCAGTAGCTGGTGTTTGTTTATAACGGCTGGTATTTAATGCGCCGCCAGATCCGTTCGGGCACCTTGAGTTAGATTCAGCATTTACGTTAAAGTTACCATCTTCGTCAACTTGTCCACCCGTTACATTAAGTGTCGCCAACAAGCCTAAATCATCGGTATCATTAGAATCGTAGACCAAGGCATCAATCAAGTCAGTCGCCGTCACCGGATCACCAATACTAAAATTAGTGGCATTACTAAAATATATAGCCACCGCACTGGCATCATCATCCAGACTATTAGCAGGCATCACCATATCGGGGGTTAAACTTGCAGCGCCAACAAGAAAATAACCACTGATATTGGTGTTATTGCCGGATAAATCCAAAACATTGTAAATTGTATCGTCGCTGCCCTGATAAAAGACTAACGTCACATCATTCAAGCTGATATTGGAAAAACCACTATATATCTCGATAAATTCGCTCGCACCTATAGCATCAACCTCGTTAATAATAATGCTCGGAGCAGTCGGGGCCGGTGGTGTGCCGGCAATATTAGGTGTAGGATTTTCTACATAGAAGGTATTATTCAGGTCTTCTGAGGTTTCGTTGCTGCCGTTTATACCATTGCCTCCACTCTGAACTTCTACGCCTTCATTCAAAGACACATTTCTTTGCCAACTTTGACCACCCGGATGCGAGTTGGTCATAATAACTGCCTGATTCGCAATAACTGTGTCACTTAGATATAGACTGGTCGCAGTACCAACATCAGGGCCATCCATCGCGATACCGGTTTTATCTATGGCCTCGGCTTTATCACCCCAGAGTACATAATCAATGTCTTCAACTAAATCGGTCAAGCCGTCCCAGGAATAAAGCACCGCTACTTCGCCTCCAGATATTCCACCCTGATTGTTGATTGAACCTAGCGTGGCCTCTAGCATCTCCGGGATTGCATCCGGTGCTCCTCCATCTTCATAAAGTTCGTACGTTGGGTCTTCACCATAACTTGCATTGAAATCATCGGAACCATTTAAGGCTATTGTTTGGTATGCCCCAGCTGGGATTATTGCACCGACTGGAAAGCGAGCATGAAAATCGGCAAAGCCACCACCGCCACCATTACCAGTAACTATCTGATAATAAAACACCCCGCCATTTGAGAAAGTGGCATCGGTTAAATACACATCACTTAAATCAACATCCGTTGCTCCGCTATTGTGGATCTCGATAAATTCTCCGGCAGTTGGCGTAACTGCTATTTCAGTGATTAATAAATCACTAACATCAGCTGTTGAGAGCATTGGTAACAGGGCGAGGATAATGACGATATATTTAGTTTTCATAAGCACTCAGGGGGATTAATAACTGGCGGTATAAAGCAAAGCTTCTAATTTCAAATTCATCTTGAACGGACAATTATATGAGAAAACTCGTCATCATGCTCAGTGTTATAGTGTTGCCCTGTGTTGTTTTCAGAAATTTATATCGGATTTTACCAAAATGTTGAGTTTTTGCCTTTCACTGGATACCTGCCCAGTAGTTCTTGTCAGTGTTTATATTTAAGGGCATATTTCTAAGGGCATATTTCTCAAACAGTTTTTTCAGTCAGAACCAACATTGAACATGCACACCATCAAAAGGTTTATTAGTGGCAAATAAAGCGCGTAGCGTTTTAACTCTCCAAGTGCGCGCAGCGAACAACTTTATGCGCTTGTATGCGTTTGTTTCGCTAGTCTTTGTTCGGTTAAACTCAGGTGTTTATGTGAACTAAAAACATACTGCTTTGAATTGTTTAAAACTAAATACGCATCAATTTCTACTGATGTGAAAGCTGACAGGTATATTTCTAGGATGCCATATTCTCCAAGTTTTGCTGATAGGAGTACTGCTTTTCCATTAACAAAAAAGCTTGTATCCTGGTCGCGAAAATCGCCATCCACATATAATTTTATTCCACGTGTCCATGTATTCACAACTCTAATAGTGTGAGCTTTAACTATAAATCGAAATTCTTTTCTCATTTAATACTCCATTTGATGAAAAACGCATAACGTTTGAAATAAGCGACGTGATTCACGTCCGCTTTATTGACTTGTTATGTGTTTTATACCACAATTAGGTATATATTGGTATATAAGGAGTGCATTATGGCTAAAAATACAAGTATTACATTGGGCGACCACTTTGATAGCTTTATATCTGGTCAGGTTAAAAGCGGTCGTTTTGGCTCTGCAAGCGAGGTTGTAAGAACTGCGCTTAGATTGCTTGAAAACACAGAGGCACGGCTTGAAACACTTAGAAAAATGCTTAATGAGGGTGAACAGAGTGGTATCGCAGATTATGACTATGGTGCTTTTATGAGTGAGCTTGATAGCGAAAATGATAAATGAAGGCATTTGTGCTAACCATAAAAGCAAAAGAAGATTTGAGAAAGGTTGCTAGATTTACAGAAAAACGCTGGGGGAGAGATCAACGATTATTGTACGTTAAACAATTTGATGATGTCTTTCATTTATTGGCTGAAACCCCAGCAGTAGGTATACAGTGTGAGTATATTAAAAAAGGTTACAGGAAGTTCCCCCAGAGCAGCCATATCATTTATTACCGTGAAAGTACTAAAGCTAAAATAACTATAATTCGCATCCTTCATAAAAGCATGGATGTTGAGTCCAAATTTTTATACACATAACG
>QIKG01000068.1 GCA_003232965.1 Oceanospirillales bacterium | reverse complement strand
CCGCCACCAGCGGAAATCCCAAATTCTTTTTGGGTACCGACAGCGCCCCGCACTCGCGCGATGCCAAGGAATCGGCCTGCGGCTGTGCCGGGATTTACACCGCGCATGCGGCTATAGAGTTGTATGCCGAAGTTTTTGAACGCGCAGATGCACTCGATAAACTCGAAGCATTCGCCAGTTTCCACGGCCCGGACTTTTATCGTTTACCCCGAAATCAGGAAACCATCACTTTGCAAAAACAGGCCTGGCAAGTACCTGCGGAGTTTAAGTTGGGAGATAATACCTGCGTCCCCTTCAGAGCCGGTGAAATTATCGACTGGACATTATTAAGAAAACAATAATGAAGACAATCAAAGATTGTGAGTTTCTGTTTATCGCCGGGGTTGAAGGCTCGGGCACAACTATCACACTGAAATTATTAGAGACATTACCTAATCATGTTTGCCTGGGTGGCAAATACATTACTGACGGCTTTAGTAAGCCTGGTAAAAAACTAAACAAACTTAGTCGCAAATTCTGGCACTTTCCTCGGTATAGCGACAAAAGGCGTAACAAATGGTTGCAGAAAGCTAGTGTAATTGAAGTGCCTGACACTGTTAAAACGGTGATATATAAACGCTCTTACCCTTTCGTAGGGCCCAACTTTATACCAGACATCCATAGATGCTTTTCCATACTTTCCAGCGCCAGTACGCAAAGACCCCATAGATCAGTTCGGTCTATTTTGCCTGAAAACTTTGATCCAAAAATCCTACTACTCTTTCACCAACTGACATGCGTGTGCCGTTATCACCCAAAGAAACAGCCCCAGTAGGGTAGAAGTGTGGAAACCCTGGTACCCACACCAACTGATATTTTGCTCCGACTGATCTCAACTTAGAAATAGTAGCAGGAATGCCTTCGCTAATCGCCGGGTCGTCGTTTTGGGAGGTCACAAGTAAGGTGTTGGGAACATTGCCATCGATTACTTTTTGCATGTTGAAGCCTATGACTCCCGGAGACAGCGGAAACATGGCAGCAACTGGGGATTTTAAACCGAATCCTGCATTGACCACTGCCCCTGCTCCAGCAGAATGGCCACCCATGGCGATCTTATCTGGGTCAGTTCCGTAACGGCTTGCATTATCTCGAACATGCCTCACTGCTTTGTCCAGATCCTCCGCGGCGGACAGTACGCCTTTCCACATAATTATTGCTTCATCATCGCGAAGAGGTCTTATTCCAGCCTTGCTTCGTGAGAGATTGGAACGCTGTATAGCTGAGGGTGTGATTGCTATCTTATAGTCCTGGAGAACGTCCGCATCAATAGCCATTGCTGGAATTGGATATTCAGGGACCAAGCGATAATCGATGACAAAACAAACATAGCCCAATGGTGTGAGAAGTCTTGCGTAGTCTTCCATTCTTGAATGAACTGCACCTGCTTCCTTATACGGCGGCTTGCGCAAACCACCGATCTGATAGCTGCCTCCATGAACCAAAATCACCGCAGGACGTGCGCCTTTGAAAGACTTGTCGGTGGGCTTATAAACATCCATTAGCAAGTCTCGGTCGATAACTTTGCCGTCTTTCATAATAGCGCCCTTACCGTAGACGACATTTGTTGTCAGCTCGTAGCCAAATACTTCGTTGATGACTGTGGTGCTCAAGTGCTCTTGCTGCGCGTAAAGGCTGGCAGTGACCGATAGTAGGCCAAAAAATACAAGCGCTAGAATATTAACTCTCATAGTGTTCATACTCCATTTGTGTTGTTCTGCAAATATCGTTGCGCTGGCTCGCGTCAATTATCTTGACCGGTTTGGCGACAATTATGATGGCCAGTTGCGTGATACTTGATACAAAGTATTTCATAAATATCAAGAAATTGATATAAATCTCGATGAAATGTTGATCACTTGTTAAATTTGCGCGTATACCGAGCACTTTAAATAGAAATTGTAAGAACGGTGTTCGCTTAGGTCATACACATTATCTGTAGCCGCTTACAGATAAACCTAAATTAGCGGCTATTAGGGTTGTATTCACTATGGGTGTGGTGTGGTGTGGTGTGGTGTGGTGTGGTGTGGTGTGGTCTTGACAGAACTCCAGCAAGGTACAGGTTGCTGGAGCACCTGAAGCATGCCTAGCTCTATGCGAACGGCTTCACTAATAAGGCATATAATACACCTACCATACTTAAAACCACCAAAATATAACCCTATGACTACAAAAATCTATAAACATTTTCTCTGCTTTCTTTTTTTAAGCGCGCTACCAACTACTCTTTTCGCAGATAAACTCACCATGAAAAATGGAGACATAATTAGCGGTATTTTGGGTGAAGTAAATGCTGATAAAATTTTCATTAAACCTGCTTATACGGAAGAGTTTTCAGTTGACGCCAATGAAGTTCTCTCAATTCACGCAGATACAGCGTTCGAAATTGAGATGGCCGATGGTAATAAGTTTGTAGCTAAATTCTCCGGCAGCCAGAATGGTGAACAAGTGGCCTTAGTTGATGGTGAAATACGGATGATCAAAATTAGTCAACTAGCCGTAGTAACTGAAGCAGAAGCTTATTACCAACGGGACACACATATTGATCTCGGCTTGACTATTAATCGTGGTAATACTGATAGCCAGAACATACTGCTGTCTGCCGGTACTCGCGTGAAAGTAGGAATCCACCGGCATTTGGCAGAATTAACTTTCCGGCGCGAGCAAACCGACGGCTCTAGATCCAAGGAACAAGACCTGCTCAATTACCAATACAACTGGATATTTGAAGACCCTTGGTATACCGGCCTCGCCGCTAGCTATGAGCGCGACCCTTTTCGAGAGTTGGATTATCGACATATAGTCACAGCACTTTTTGGCAGAGATATATATAACTCTAACGGGCGCTTACTTAGTATTAATGTTGGGATTGGGTTTTCTGCTGAAAAAATAGCACGAATATCCGATAGTGGTGCTGTGGGCACCTGGAACCTTATTTACAATCAGGATATTGTAGGAGGCGGCATTAAATTCTTCCACAACCAGAATCTGGCGTATCAGTTCTTCGGCAACAACAATACCATTTTCAAAACCAATACTGGTTTTAAATTTAATGTGGTTAAGGATATTTATGCAAAAATATCCTTACGTTATGACTATGAAACTGAACCGGCTGTAGGCACATCAGCAGATGACACTACACTATCTATTGGTATAGGTGCCAAGTTCTAAAAAATCAAACAGATTGCTGTTTCGTTAATTTTATACTTTGCCGTTTGAAGCTAGCTATCCGGTCAATGCAGTATAATACCAGTATGGGGCTGGTCACGCCCTACTCACCGCCACCTATATCTGTGCTTTCTCTTTCAGGTCTAACTTTTGTTCCAAACGCACCAACGCCAATAAACAAAGATACCATATAGCATTGCCGGGACCATTACTATCAACGCCGTAACCGGGTCCACATTGGTAGCAGGTTCAACAAATTCTTGTTCGCCAATGCTTTGAGTCAGGAAGATAACGAAGTCCCACAAGCCGTGGAAAAACATTACCGCCCAAATAGAGCCAATGCGTAAGCGTAAGGTTGCATACATAAAGCCAGCCGCAAAAGCGTGGGTTACCTGATAAGTGGTATCTTCAAAGCCAGCACCAGTGAACAAGTTTACATAATGGAACAACCCGAAAACAACACTAGTTACCAAAACCGTAACCAATTCTGAATGCTTTGAATTTACACCAAAAAACAAGATCCCCCGATACATTACCTCTTTAGTAAACCCTACCCCAAGGCACCTTATTAGAAAGCCCAATAACAAAACCAATTTTTCGCCACCAACCAAGCGAACTGATAATACCGATGAAGAAAACAGAAAAGATTAGTTGAACCGGCCATTGGCCCTAGACTTCAGCTGCCCTAGTGATACCGCTGTCCTCAGGCGCAGCCCCTTGAATCAGCCCAAGGGCTGCAAGAATTCCAGGGACTAAGAAAAATTCACCTAAAAAAAAGCAGCGACCCGAAGGCCGCTGCTAATTACTTAGAACATGCCAATAATCACTTTACCGATTATCTTCAGCTCAGTTGTTTAGTTCGCGGATATCCTCATCGGATAGGCTATTGCGTATTTCGCGTTGCATTTCGCGCTCAAATTTATTTTTTTAGAAGTGTAGGAATTATAGCTAGAGCGCGACTTGTTTGGAAAACCATTTTCAGGGGTACAAGTGTGGCATTTACGACCGGTAGGATCCCGCCACATACCGATTTGACGATCCCAGTAAAAGCCATCAAGTTGATCTTGACTTTCCCACTTAGGTGGATTATTACCGCTATGCCCATCATGGAACTGATTTATTTTCACTTTCTCAACATAGCTGCCATCAACTTTACAGTTGCCTTCTCCGCGCAGCCCATCCCAGCGTACTGTGAAATGTGCTTTGTTTTTCTTATTACCCGGATAAACTGAAACCACTGCCATTGGTAAATCGTGAAACTTGGACTTTTCTAGTACCGCTAGTTTACAGGCCTTCATACCGGCGACAGAAACTACCGCCAGTATATTTCCGCTGAATGGACAGCATAGCAACACCTGCAAGCACTACAAACAGCGATTTGAATTTTATATTTTTCATGACCTCTAACCCTCCATCATAAACTTAAATTAAGAAATAATAGTAGCCTATTTATTGATCGAGAATAAATTCAACCCATCAATATTTACTATTCTGGTCAGAACTATTAGATGTAGTAGACTAATGTGCATAAACTAAGAATCAGATGGAGTACAAAATGAAAATATTTACACGACTCATACCCGCTTTAATCATCACCCTCGCCTTAAGTTTCAGCCTTCAAGCCCACACAGTCCAGAATAAAAATAATCTGGAAATACCGGGCGAATTAGTCCATCTCAATGCGACCAATGGTGGGTCACTAAACACACCTGCAGAAACCGAGCCGCCAACTTATACCAATACAGACTGGCGTTTGATTGAGGTTGTGTGGAAAGATATGTCGACCAATACAGCACTAAACCAGGTTCAATTACAGTTTTCAGATGATGGCAAACTCAGTGGCTCGCTGGGCTGCAATCGCTTTAATAGCAGTTACCAAGTGCAACAAGGCAAGCTTTCAATTGGCCCAATGATGACCACCAAAAAAACCTGCCAAGGCGAGCAAGGCGAAGTGGAAGCGGCAATGAATAAATCATTGGCTGAGGTTAACGCTTATGAAATCAGTTATGACACTTTGCACTTGATGGTTGATGACCTGCCGGTGCTGCGCTTTGCACCCCTGAGTGCTGTTACGCTGGAAAACAAGTGGAATTTAAATACGCTTACAGGCTTGAGAATAGCAGATGATATTAAGCTCGCAGAAGTTGCCTATCTGGATTTCAAAAAAGATGGCCGTGTTAATGGCAAGACCGGCTGTAACCAGCTAAACACCAGCTATGAGTTAGACCGGAAACAAGCTGAAATTCGGCCTGTCGATTGGCACGCTGATGGCCTGCCCTCCGGATCTTATGGCAATCGAAGATGCCATGGGTAGAGTTATGGCCGATACTGCCAGCTTTAGAATCACTGCTGGTCAGCTAGAATTGTTGAACAGTGAAGGCAAGGTGTTGGTTAGTTTCGACAAAACTAAGTAAAGAGTAGCTCTATCACCCTGATCCGCAGATAGGTACGCGATATGATGTGCGTGGCAGCTCTTGTGCATCCATGCACATCTTATTGGTTTCTCGGCTCAAGCTCCTGCTACGCACTACCTCCCCATCCATGGGCTCGACAGTGCAATGAAAACCCGCATATGTCCACTGATGGACGGTAGTAGGGCAATGCAGGACGACTCCAAGTATGGAATCGGTAGAATCGACCCTGGAACGGAGACCGAGCAATTACCGAGGTTCGGCAGTTATTCTTCGTTTTGCTGTGGAATCAGGAGTTCATTGGACGAGCATCTGCGAATAATGTACACTACTGTACATTCATGTACATTATTGGTTAAAACTAATGCGGAATATCTCGTTCACAGAATTCAGAAAAGATGCATCGGCCTTGTTCTCGTCTATAGAGAAGGGCGAATCATTAGTAATTATCAGACATGGCAAGCCAATTGCAGAAATCTTGCCTTATCGAGGGGGTTCCGATAAAACCCCTTCATGGAAAAAGAAATCACCCTTACTGAGTATAAAAGGTAAAGCCTTATCGGCTAGCCTCATTGCTGATCGAGAAGACTCCTGAATGAGGGTGTTTTTTGATACCTCCGCCTACATAAAGAAATTTGTTTTGGAATCCGGCAGTGCCAAAGTTGAGGGGTTGCTTGAGAAAACTACTGAGCTTGGTTTAAGTATTATTTGTTTCTCGGAGGCAATATCAGCATTGAATAGAAAGTGCCGCGAGCAGGCACTTAACAATAAAGACTACAAAGCACTAAAGAATATTATTTTAACGAGTATAGAAGATGCTGATATTATCAACATTACCCACCAAAGCATAAGTACGATAACCCAACTACTGGAAAACAACGCACTACGCACACTGGATGCTATTCACATAGCAGCAGCAACTGAATGGCACGCAGAGTTATTTGTTTCAGCAGACAAAAAACAAACCTTGGCAGCCAGAAATGCAGGCTTAAAGATAAAGCATATTAGTTGAGTTGAGGCATTAAGTAATATTTTGTTTTCTCTTCGTGTCTGAAACCGGACATATTATGTGCTACTAACATCACGCTGGTGGTTAATTGTTACTTTAGCAATTATGTGCAATAATGTAGTTCATCTACACATATACACAAATTAAATTATGTATAAAAGAACAATTTTTCATGAAATTAAAGCCTTAGCAAAAGAATTTCGGATAGTTACCGTTGTGGGTCCGAGGCAAGCCGGGAAAACAACGCTCTGCCGAGTGGCCTTTCCCCAGTATAAATATGTTTCGCTTGAAGATCCCGATACCCGCTTGTTTGCCACTGACGACCCCCGTGGGTTCCTTAAGAATAATCGCAAAAAAGTTATCCTTGATGAAGTGCAACGCGCACCTGAGTTACTCTCTTACATTCAGACGATTGTTGATGAAGACAATATCAAAGCACAATTCATTCTAACGGGCAGCCACCAACTGGAATTGGGCGCGGCCATCAGCCAATCTCTTGCCGGGCGAACGGCACTATTGACCTTGTTACCACTGACCATGCATGAACTACAGCAGGCAGACAATGTTAGCAACCAGGATTTGGATGAAGTTTTATTAAACGGGTTTATGCCTGGAAAACATTCTGATCAAGTAAATACCAGCCAGTTTTATCGAGCTTATTTTCAAACCTATATAGAACGGGATGTGAGGTTATTGATCAATTTAAAGGATTCTTCGAAATTCGAAAAGTTTATTCGATTATGTGCAGGCAGAGTAGGTCAGCTGCTTAATCAGGCATCCCTGGCAAATGATGTGGGTGTCAGCGCAAAAACTATTAATGATTGGCTAGCTGTACTTGAAGCATCATTTATAATCTACCGCTTGCAGCCATACTATGAAAATATAGGCAAGCGCTTGATAAAAGCACCCAAGATGTATTTTATTGATACTGGCCTTGCCGCATGGTTAATGGGTATTGATACCAGAACGCAAATGCAGCGCGACCCTCTGCGCGGACATTTATTTGAAAACCTGATTGTGATGGAAGCACTGAAAGCAAAACTCAACCAGGGCAAAGATCCCCGCTTATTTTTCTACCGTGACAGCCACGGTAATGAAGTTGATTTGATCATTCAAAATGACAATCAACTTATGCCGGTCGAAATTAAATCTTCCCAGACCTGGCACAGATCGTTTCTGAAGGGAATTGATTATTTTAAAAAATTACTAGGTAATCGTGCGCTGAACGGCACTGTTGTATATGGTGGTGATGAAAGCCGGGCTACAGAGAATTACCGGCTGCGTTCGTATAAGAGTTTTAATGAAGAAGAAGGTATCCAGAGAGGGTTATAAATTCTTACT
>QIKG01000314.1 GCA_003232965.1 Oceanospirillales bacterium | reverse complement strand
GCGTTTGGCATAGACTTTAAAGTGGATTGCATTATGCTGGCAACCATCCATGACTTACCCGAGCCTGACTGCCCAAGGATGGCTGCATGCCGCCCAAAAAATGCTGAGGGGTCCATGTAGACATTTATGTCTGGGAATGAACTTAGACTGCCAATGCTGAAGTTGGCTGCTTCGAAATTAGAAAAAACAGTTTTGAGTTGTGCATCCGTCACTAAGTGTAACTCGGCGCCTGTAACCGGATAGTGGGAAATCCCGCGGTGGAATTCTCCTTTCCCAGTAAATGAGCCCAGAGGGTTCACGCGTAACATACGCCTGCTAGAACCACCATCACCTTGAAGCCACATCGATTCAACCAGTACGAGGATATCGGGGCCGGCTTGCTTTACCAGCATGTAGGAGCCTACCTGACCCACATGGACCTGACGGTCGCCGAAAGAAATCACCGAACTCACACCATCTTTTTCTGTCAGCAATTCGACCAGAAACTCGGCGCCGTTAATCTCAGTAATATGACCAACCAGGGTTTTATCTACCATCGAATCTTATTTCCTATCTAAAAAAAGACCGGGAACTCCGGACTTCACTTGGGTTAGCGTTCCTGTAATTGCCAGCGTTTAACAATTTCATCAACCTCAACGACATGCGGATTTTTCTTCGACCACATACCCGCATAATCAACATTTTGCGAGTTGGGTGGTGGATTAGGCACATTAACTTTTAGTCGTAATGGCATAGGCACTGCCTCACCAGTGGCGATGGCCTCACCCTGAGATAAGGAGGTTAAGGCACCGAGTATCCCATGCGCGGCATCCGGTACCAGCGAGCGGATATATTCCTGATCTATGGGGTTAGTAATGCGCATACAGAAGTAGCTGCTGCACTGTGAAAGAACGGTTTCCGATAAGTCATTCGGGCGCTGGCTTACAATACACAGACCAACACCGTATTTACGCCCGGTTTTAGCAATCCTCTCAAAACTGCGGCGCGCAGATTTATGTCCACTGGTATTCCGTTCCCTGGCCATATAAGTATGTGCTTCATCGCAAACCAAGAGTATGGGGAACTCCCGACAGCGGGGATTCCAGAAATTAAATTCGAAGGCCAGTCGGCCAATTTGTGCGGTTACTGTTGGTAATACATCGTGTGGAACGGTGCTGAGGTCAATGATGGTTACCGCTGAGGTAGGCTTGGACAGCCCGAGGAATTCTTTTGTAAGATCATTTAAGGTGTTGGTGGCGTTACGCACATTAGGCCGTAATAAGAAATCATAGCGAGTGTCGTTTAAACGGCTTTCAAGTTTAATCAATAATGAATCAAACTTACCGGTTAAGGCGGTTCGTCCTTTACCAAAATCCGCGGTTCTTTCGTTGTATTTTTTAAAGGTCTTATACAGTTCTTCGAGCGAAAAATACACGGGCGAATCTACAGTAATTTGCGCAAAATGCAACGAATCATTAGAGTCGCGCTTTAAGTCCAAAACCACGCCGCGCAAGAAGGCAATTTGTAATGAAGCATATTCTTCTTCTTTATCTACCAACAACTCAATTAATTCTTCGTAGCTTAATAACCAGTAAGGTATTTCCAGTTCATTGGCGCTGACACAGCGGGTTTTCTCAGCTGGAAATACAGGGGTGTTTGTAAAGCTATTGTTGCTACTATATTCGTTATGCGGGTCGAGCAGGATGATATGGGCGTTTGGCATTGACTTTAATGCCGATTGAATCAAACTCGCGACCATCCATGACTTGCCGGATCCGGATTGTCCAAGAATTGCCGCATGCCGACCAAAAAAAGCAGAGGCATCGAGAGCAACATTCACACCCTCAAATGAACTAAGCCGGCCAATATTAAAGTCACCGGTACCGTGGCGGGAAAATATTTTTTCCAGCCGAGAGCCGGACATAAGATGTAACTCAGCACCCAGGGTAGGGAAGTGAGTAACTCCGCGTTGAAAGCCGGCTTCAGAGGTGAATTCACCGAGTGGGTTCACTCTTAGCATCATCACCTGCTCGCCTTCGTTATTCTGATCAAACCACATGCTTTCTACGATCACCAAAATATCAGGCCCGGACTGCTTAATGGTCAGGTAAGACCCCACCTGAGCAACTCGAACGATAGTGTCATCGATGCTGATTTCTGGTTTAAAACCTTCAGCTTCTGAAATTAGGCAAGCAACAAAGTCTGAGCCGTTAACCTCGTAAATTGATCCGATTCGTGTTTTATTTTTATTTATCATGCATGTAATGTCCTTAATTACAACCCGCGTTATTGACATCCCTGTCAGCCCTCTGGCAAACAGAATATAGATGTTCTGGTGATTGCGCAATAATCCCCTTATTTATTCTACACTTATTGTAGTGTTTGGCGCGGTTTTAGAGGATTGCTTTTCCGAAAGCACTACCGACCAACCTGACGGATCGTTCCGCACTGATGTTTTTTTGGTCAAGCAATGGGTTTAATTCGACCAGTTCCATTGATGTCATTTTGCCGGAATCTGCACAGTATTCGAGTAGCAAATGAGCCTCTCGATAAGAGATGCCACCTGGCACAAGGGTGCCGGAGCCCGGCATTACACTTGGATCACAGCCATCAACATCAAAGCTCAAATGAAACCCGGCGGTGTCTTTATTAACTACGCTTAGGATTTCTTTAGCAACGGCTGCCATTCCTCTCTCATCAATTTCACGCATGGTATAGGCATGAATACCAGAATCGCGAATGATTTTTCGCTCTCGTTGGTCTAGGTCGCGAATTCCGACCAACGCCACATTTTCTGGTTTAACTTTACCGATAAAACCACCAATATTCGCTAGCTCTTCATCTCCAATCCCGAGAATATGTGCTAAGGGCATGCCATGAATATTTCCGCTTGGGGAGGAGGAGGGGATATTCATATCGCCGTGCGCGTCGAACCAGATAAGCCCGATATTTTCGTTCTGTTTGCGATAATGGCCGGCTACACCTGCAACCGTTCCCATTGCAATGGAGTGGTCGCCACCGATAACTAATGGAATATTTCCAGCTTTAAGGCTGGCGGCCACAGTTTTAGCTAAATCCACACAAACCGCTAGAATTTCTGTTTTGAAACGGGCATTTCGGGATTCGGTATTACGGGTTTCCATCGATGGGACTGCAATATCAATTTCGCGCAAAATATCATAACCCATTCTTTTGAGTTCCTGACCCAGTCCGGCAACCCGCATGGCCGAAGGCCCAACATCAGTCCCGCGCCGGGATGCGCCTAAATCCATTGGTACGCCGATAATTTGAATGTCACTCATAAGTTTTTATGCTCAATTCAGATTGAATAATGCCCCAATCCTCAGATAAAGGTAATGGTATTTGGTTGCAACTAAATTAACCCAAGCGATTATACAGCATGGTCGCCACCAACCCGGGTAATAATACATGTCCAAGAGGCTAGCTTTAAATACCAACTATTGGAACTGTTAAGCTTTGTGACGATAGCGCAATAAGCGTAAGGCATTTAATACCACTACAATACTACTGCCCTCATGTACGATAATGGCCCAACTTAGGCTCAGCATACCGCTAACAGAGGTGATTATTAGTAGCGCGATTACGCCGAGTGATACTGCTAGGTTTTGTTTAATGATACTGCGACTGGCACGGCTAAGCCCGACTGCGAAAGGTAGCTTGCCCAGATCGTCTGCCATCAGTGCTATGTCGGCAGTTTCCAGCGCAACTGCAGTACCTGCGCCGCCCATAGCTATACCTACTGTTGCGGTTGCCAAAGCGGGGGCATCATTAACACCATCACCGGTCATTGCCACTGCGCCATACTCTTTATTAAGCTCTTGGATGATGCGGAGTTTATCTTCTGGCATTAACTCAGCCTGAACATCAGTTACTCCTAGTTTTTTGGCAATTTGTTGCGCCACATCATTATTGTCACCGGTGAGCATAATTAGTTTTTTAATGCCCAGCGAGAGTAACTGCTGAAGGGTGTCTTTCACGCCCTCTCTGGGCGTATCTGCCAGTGCCAGTACCCCAAGAAAACGGCCATCGTGACTGACAGTCATAGTGGTTTTCCCAGAGCTTTCTAACTGCTCAACAAGCTGGATAATATTCTCATCTAGGCTATGTCCTGCGGTTTCCCGAAACAGTTTAAGTGTGCCGATAAGTATGGGTTTGCCGTCCACCCGGCTTTTAATACCTTGGCCAGACACATTGTCTAATCCATCTGCTATAGGCAGTGATAATCCTTGCTGTTTCGCTGCATTAACAATCGCAATGGCTAATGGATGATTGGATTGTTGTTCTACTGCAGCGGTAATTGCTAATAAATCATCCGCGTCTGTGTTATTCACTGGCACAATATCGGTAAGTTTGAATTTACCCTCAGTGAGGGTGCCGGTTTTATCAAATGCCATTACCTGAATATTGCCGAGGTTCTCTAGGTGTACACCGCCTTTGATTAGCACGCCGTTGCGCGCCGCTTGCGCTATGCCTGAAAGCACGGTTGCTGGTGTTCCAAGCGCTAAAGCGCAGGGTGATGCAGCAATAAGTAATAACATGGCGCGGTAGAAACTGTCGGCAAATGTCATCCAGTCAAATATTGGTGGCACAATCGCTAGCAGCGTTACTAAAACCAGTACTGTAGGTACAAATTTTGCGGTGAATTTTTGGGTGAACTGTTGGGTTGGACTTTGCTGGCTCTGGGCTTCGGAGACCATTTTCATTACCCGGCTCAAGGTATTATCTTTGGCCAGCTTGCTCACCCGCACATCCAGAGCTGCTTCATGGTTAATGGTTCCGGCAAAAACTTCATCACCGGGACCTTTTTCTACGGGAGCACTTTCACCGGTAATCGGGCTCTGATCGATAGCACTAAAGCCGGTAATTATCTCACCATCAACAGGGACACGGTCGCCTGGACGAACGATAACTACATCGCCTATTTGCAATTCGGCGACTAACTCTTGACGTATATCATCACCGCGTCGCACCTGTGCCATTTTGGGCATTAACTTACCCAGCGCACTTACTGCATTGCGTGCCCGGCCAAGTGCGTAATGTTCACCCGCATGACCAAGGCTAAATAGAAAGAGCAAAAACGCGCCTTCAGTCCAGGCACCGAGAAAGGCCGCACCTAGAGCGGCTGCCAGCATTAACAAGTCGGTATCAAATTTACCTTTGAATAAACTTGGCAGCGCATGGGTGGCAATATCGTAGCCACCAGCGATATAGGCAAGAATATACAAAATTAGTGCGGTACTTGCCGCTAAGCCAAAGAAGGTTTCACCTACCCAGCCAGATATCAGGAATATACCTGCTAATCCAACCAGCACAAGCTCCCAGCGTTCCTGCAGCCAGTGCGGCAGGAAGCTAGGTACGTTGTCATGTCCATGCTCGGAGTGGTCATCTGTTACTGCGGCAGGCGGCTCTGTATTCGTACTTATTTTCATATTTAATTATCCAGACAAATAAGTAGCTGCCACCATAATAAGTGACAGCAGGTTTTTGGGTTTTATTGATGCTCAGCTAATTTAGCTTTTGAGAACCAGGCGAATAAGATCGGCAATACGAACAAGGTCAAGAGGGTTGCTGTGATTATTCCGCCAACAATCACAGTTGCCAGTGGGCGTTGAATCTCCGAGCCAACTCCGCTTGATAGAATCATCGGAATCAAACCCAGGGCAGTAGCTGTTGCAGTCATCAAGACAGGTCGTAACCGTGAAATCGCACCTTCAAAAATTGCCGTTTCGATTCGTTCCTTACCAAATTCCAGGCGTAAGTTGATAGCCTCCACCATTACTACTCCATTTAGAACGGCTACCCCGAACAGCGTAATAAAACCAATCGAACTGGGTACTGACAGGTATTGCCCAGAAATATACAAAGCCACGATCCCGCCAATCATGGCCAGTGGTAAATTCACCAGAATTAACATTGCCTGCCCAACTGAATGGAAAGCAAAGTACAAAAGCAAGGCAATTAATCCTATTGATAATGGTACTACAATCATTAGTCGTTGTTGGGCGCGTTGTTGATTTTCAAATTGCCCGCCGATATCGACTGAGTAGCCCGGAGGTAAATCAACTTGATCTTCTATCACTTGACGAATGTCGGCAACTACTCCGCCCATATCCCGTCCTTGTACATTAGCCTGGATGACTACCCGGCGTTGAACATCATCACGGCGTACTTGGGGTGGGCCTGAATCAATTTCGATGCTGGCAACATCGCCAAGGCGAACCCATGCTCCGGAAGGCGATTGCAGGCGTAAGTCGGCAATGCTTTGCCGGTCTTCACGGAAATTACTGGCCAAGCGTACATATATATCATAGCGTTCATTACCATTGATAATTTGCCCGGCAGAAGCGCCGCCCAAACCATCACGCACTAATGTCATCACATCAGCAACTGCTAAGCCATAACGCGATAGTTGGCGTCGATTCGGTTTAACCACTAATTGTGCTTCTCCGGAAATTTGCTCCATAGCAATATCCCGAGCACCTTCTACGCCTTGTATTGCAGTTTCAATCTCCTGACCCTTGCTGGCTAGAACCTTTAGGTCTGGGCCAAATAACTTGATGGCTAACTGGGCTCTAACCCCAGAGAGTAATTCATCAACTCTGGTTGCGATTGGCTGGGAAAAATTCAGCAGCAAGCCTGGGAATTGCTCCAGTTTGATCTCCATCAGCCCTTGTAGCTCTAGGCGATTAGATGCACTGGTCCATTCTTCTGTAGGTTTCAGTCCAATATAGATTTCAATATTACTGACAGGTTCTGGGTCGCCACCAATTTCCGGTCTACCAATCCGGCTTGCTGTGTATAAGACTTCCGGGAACTCCATCAAGATAGCTTCCAATTTGGGTGCTACTTCAATGGCCGTTTCCAGGCTGGATGAAGGGGCAAGGGTGGCGCGTAAATTAATCGTGCCTTCTTCAAGCTCAGGAACAAATTCGGTTCCAAGGCGCGGCACTAACAGCAAAGCCCCAATGAGAAGCAGGCCAGCCCCGCCGAGCACCCAAGGTTTCATTTCCATTGCTTTAGTGAGAGCACTACGATAGGCCTTTTCAAGCACCGTAACCAGAGGGCTGGTTTTGGCCTTTATACCCCGTTGAAAAAAGTAGCTAGCTAAGGCCGGAACTACAACCAAGGCGACTACCAGTGATGCGCCCATAGCAATCATAATACTTATAGCCATGGGTTGGAACAGTTTGCCCTCAACCCCTTCCAGGCTGAACAGGGGAGCAAACACCACCATGATAATAGTTGCCGCAAAAAATACCGGTTTGGCTACTTCGCGAGCTGCTAGCTGAATACGCATGCTGATTGCTCGATCATGGGTCAGGTCATGTGGGTCCTTATCGCCATGCGGCGTTGATTCTGAACGCTCTGCGTTGTGTCTGTGATCTGGATCGCTTAGGTGTTTGAAGATATTTTCCACCACCACCACCGCACCATCGACCATCATACCAATTGCGACTGCCAAGCCACCAAGTGACATCAGGTTAGCAGACAGGCCGTGATAAGACATCACTGCAAGAGCCATACCAATTGACAGGGGTATGGAAATGAGCACCAGCACTACCGCACGCAGATTAAGTAAAAACAGGACGAGGATAATAATAATAAATATAAATGCCACAAGCAGGGCTTTGGCAACAGTATTTACCGCCTTTTCGATCAAATCTGCCTGATCGTAGAAAGGCTCATAAGTTACTCCCGGCGGCAGGGCCTGTTGGATTAAGGCTGCGCGTTCATTAATGCCATCAATGGTTGCTTTGGTATTTGCACCCATGCGTTTCAGAATGATTCCAGAGACTACCTCGCCCAGTACTTCAGGCTTGCCATTGCTATCCCTGCGGGTCATGGTTACTGCACCCTGCCGAATTTCACTTCCCAGCAACATCAGCAACGGTTACTACCGCGCCATCAATGGTTTTCAGAGGTATTTGACGGAGTTCTTCAATGCCTTTCTCATCAAAGCTCAACCAACCAACCCCACGGATTACCAATTGCTCCTGGCCACGATTCATATACCAGCCACCGGCATTTTCATTATTCCGCTCAAGCGCCTCGATAACATCATCCTGACTAAGTTCATAAGCCAGCAATCGGGCAGGATTGATATTGACTTGATACTGCCTGACCTGACCACCGAATGAGAGCACATCGGTAACCCCGTCAACTGGCATCAATATAAGCTTGACCATCCAGTCATTGAGACTACGCAGGTCCATTATGTCGTAGCCAGAATCAGCATCTGCCATTAATAAATACTGATAAACCTGCCCAAGACCTGAAGTATTGGGGCCTATTTCCGGTGTGCCGACGCCACTGGGGA